>VSPW01000044.1 GCA_009775535.1 Muribaculaceae bacterium | reverse complement strand
GCTTGCAATTTGTCTGTGAAATAAAATATGTTAATCAATATTTCTAATATTTAATACAACGTAATTGCGTATATATTAGCATCTTCCGGACATTTCCACCTTTTCCCTCAGGCAAGAGTTGAATTTATCTTCTGCAAGGAGCTGTTCGAGAGTCATGTGCATGCGGTATTGCCAGTATTGGTCCGGATTTGACGGATCGTTTATCTGCTCTTCGCGCGGATTCTCGCGGCGTAGCCGTCCGTCTGTCGACAGCCAGTCCTGAAGCGGCAGTATGCACAGCATAGAAGGCGATTTCAGGTGCAGGTCCACAATCTTGCCGCATATCCGAGGGTCGGCATGTATGGGGGCTTTGCCTGGTTCATTAAGTACATTGTTGTAGAAACGTTGTGAGGCCTCTTTGTTTTCTTCCCACCATTGCCTTATTCCGCCCATATCGTGTGTCGATGTCGTGCATACTGAAAAATACGGATATCCTGTGGTGTCTCCGAACTCCCTTGACGGATCTTTTGGCATCCGCTGTATTTCCAGCGACAGTATTTCCAGCCTGTGTATGGCGGCAGGGACGCAAGCCGGGATCATCCCCAGGTCCTCTGCGCAGGTGAGCATGCTGGTGGCGTCAATCAGCACGGGCAGTTTCCACATGGCATTGCCATACCACATTTCATTGTGGCGGTGGTAGTAGAAATCATTGTAAAGACGGTTGAAGTTCCATTTTTCGCTGTCTGACAACGAACGGTACACATATGAATATTGCGCTGTTATCCGCGGATGGTATTTGCCTTTTTCATAAGGGTCCTCTATGAACAGCACATTGTCGATAAGCCCCATGAGTCCGCTGCATAGACGTTCGTTTTTGCTGGTTTTCATCTCATGGGCGAAATATTCCGTCACCTTGCGTTGCGAATTGAACCCCTCCTTGAGTTTCAGGCGTCCGTAGCCAGCCGGATTCATGAATCTGCTGCGGGCCTCTTCGGCATATTCCCCGAAGAAATCGGCAAGGAAATGGTCCATGATATAAGGCGAGGCATGTAGGTCCGGGTCTAGCCAGAAACTGTAGCGTTCTCGCAATTCTTCAGGCTGGAACGGCAATGCCGGATGGAATACGCCAAGCAGCCCGTGCACGGCATCCAGAGGTATCTGCCATATGCGGAAGAATCCAAGGATGTGGTCTATGCGGTAGGCATCGAAATATTCCGACATTTTTCGGAAACGCGCTTTCCACCAGGCAAATCCGTCACGGCTCATCTCCTCCCAGTTGTATGTAGGGAATCCCCAGTTCTGTCCGAGTACAGAAAAATCGTCAGGAGGTGCACCTGCCTGGCTGTCAAGGTAAAAGAGCTGTGGCGACTGCCATGCGTCGACGCTTGTACGGGAGATGCCGATGGGTATGTCGCCTTTCAGGGCCACTCCTTTGGCATGGGCATAACTGCGCACATGCCTCATCTGCCTGTCGAGGTGGTATTGGATGAAATAAACATAATTTATATCGTAGGCATTATCTTCGGCAAACCGTGTAGCCTTCCTTTCGTCATATACGGCAAATTCGCCCCAACATGAGAAATCGGAAGTATTGTGCCTGTCACGGAGTACACAGAACACGGCATATGGCATCAGCCATTGGCGGTTACGCTCTACAAACACCTTGAAATCATTGGAATTTACCGTAAGCTCGCCATCCTGGGCAAAAAATTCCCGTGTGAATTCTGCTTTTCCTTGTGCTGCGCGCTCGTAGTCCACCTCTTTGAGGGCGTTAAGTTCCGTGGCCATATTGTCGTAGTACTTCTGGCGTACTGGGTCATCCAGCCTTCCTAGCTCACTTATACGCAGGTATAAAGGATGCAGAGCGAATGTCGAATTGGCGTTATATGGATATGAATCACGCCAGGTATGGGTCATGGTCGTGTCGTTTATAGGAAGCAGCTGCACAAATTTCTGTCCGGTACGTACAGCCCAGTCTACCATAAGCTTCAGGTCCATAAAGTCGCCCACACCGAAGTCATCCTCCGAGCGGAGGGAGAACACCGGGATTGCCACACCGGCCCCGCGCCACGGCGTGCCTCCTGTCCTGAAATGCAGCCCGTCTACCACGACCGCCTCTTGTTGCAGACTGTCTGACTTGTGGATATACAAGGTCCGGTTGCGTCCGTACTCCCATGCGGAAACTTCTCCAGAGTCCTTTTTTAACGACAGGAACTTATATTCGGCAGGGAATGTCAGAGAGGTCACATCGATATTTACCTCCCACACCGGATATCCCGCATCGCTCATGCGTACGGCATGCCTCGGGTCCCATTGCCCCATCGCCGGAAGATTGCCGGATATGGCCAGCACCTCGTCTGGCTTTACCATCGGGGCGGATACGCGTATTGTGACATGCCCTTTGGCCGGGATGGTCTTGCCGTCGCGGTGACGGCGGGCGCATATACATTCCGTAAATGCCGATGAGTAGTATGGGTTGCCCTCAGGGCGGTCGTTCCAATGGTCGTACAAAGTTATTGTGCCAGTCCCTTTGGCTGGCGGTATGAAACGGTGTGGCGCGCCCCATTCGTGCCGTTCGTTGCCGTTGTCGCAGTCGCGCACAATGTACCTGTAGCCGAACTCGCCTATATCATCAGGAAGCTCCACGCTGACAGACCAATTGTCGTTGTCAAGCGGCGACATGGTCAGTTCCAGATTCCGGTCCTTTGCATCCGGCATCTCGGCATCAATGACGATAAATAGTGATTCCCCCCAATTTGTATGGTAATTTATATTAAAAATTAGTTTCATGATGGTATTGTTGAGCGCTTTTTCCTAAGCGGTGACGGTTGTGGTTATAGTCGCAAAATTATGCGTTTTCCGGCAATCTGCAAAATTTCATGTCCACAATGGCCTGTCGTCCTGGCTAAATTTGGAGGATTCTGGAATTTGATGTAAATTTGCTTGAATTCATGATAAAATACACCACATATGTTTAATATAGGGCAATTGACATCATATGTCAACGAGAATATCGGAAGCATTGCATATCCTGACACCCCCGACTCACTCTTCGAGCCGGTCAGATACATGCTCCAAGGGGGAGGCAAACGCATACGTCCGGTATTGACGTTGGCATCATGCGCTGCGTTGGGTGGGGCATACAGCGACGCCATAAACCAGGCATTGGGTATAGAGATGTTCCATAACTTCACTTTGCTGCATGATGATGTCATGGACAACTCCGACACGCGTCATGGGCGGCCGACTGTCCACCGCCGCTGGGACGAATCAACCGCCATCCTTTCCGGTGACGCCATGCTTACAATGGCTTCGCAGTTGATAATGCGTTGTGCCGGCGGACATACGGAAGAGGCGCTAGGCATATTTAATTCTGTGGCAATGGATGTTTACCGTGGACAGCAATACGACATGGATTTCGAGGCGCGCACCAATGTCTCTATCGGTGAGTACCTTGAGATGATACGTCTGAAGACCGGCGTCCTTATAGGCGGCGCATGCCGTATCGGCGCTTTGATGGCTGATGCAGATAAGGAGGCCTGTGACGCCATGTATGCATATGGCGAGGCCCTTGGGCTTGCATTCCAGCTTCAGGACGACTATCTTGACACGTACGGCAACCCGGAGGTGTTTGGCAAGCCGATAGGTGGCGACATAATAAACGGCAAGAAGACATGGCTGCTGCTGTCGGCAATGGATGGCGATCCCGATGCGGTTTCGCAGGCCATGTCTTATGGCGGTCAGCAGCGGATAGATGCTGTGAAGGAGGTATACTCCCGGCTGTCACTGCCCCAGAGGTGTAGGGAATTGATAGATGGATATACAACCCGTGCCATCGGTGCGGTAATGGGCGTGGCGATGGATTCGTCCTCACGGGCCGTTTTCATCGATTTGGCCCATAAGGCCGCAGTACGCGACAAGTAGGCCGCCATGTTGATCGATACCCACACACATTTATATCTCGAAGAGTTCGCCCCCGATCCCTCCGGGGCGGTCACAAGGGCGGTCAATGCCGGGATAGCCACAATGATATTTCCAAATGTCGACCTCTCCACCATCAGGCCGATGAAGGCCCTGGCCGCGCAGTTTCCCGGCAATGTCCGGATGGCAATGGGATTCCATCCTACGGAAGTCAACGACGGATGGCGGGATTCGCTGTCGGCAATAAAGGATGAACTTGATTCCGGTGATGCCGCTTACGTGGCCATCGGAGAGATAGGCATGGACCTGTATTGGGACAAGACATATTGCAGCCAGCAGATGCAGGCATTTGAGCAGCAGGTGTCATGGGCGGTGGAACGCTCCTTGCCGGTGATCATACACAACCGCGACTCGCTTCCGCAGACCCTTGAAGTCCTGGAAGGTTTCAGGCAGGATGACGTAAGGGGTGTTTTCCACAGTTTTGGTGGCACAGTGGACGATATCGACCGTATACGCCGTGTCGGCGACTTCTATTTCGGCATAAACGGCATCGTCACATTCAAGAATTCTAATCTGGGCAAGGCGCTTCCGGCCGTAGGGCTTGACAGGATGTTGTTGGAGACCGATTCGCCGTATCTTGCTCCCGTGCCACACCGCGGACGCCGTAACGAAAGTGCATTCATGGTGCATACAGCCGCGCATGTGGCGGATGTCATGGGGTTGGAAATCAGTGAGGTTGCAGAGACCACATCTGCAAATGCACGTACATTGTTTAGGCTAAGCTGACGCGCTCATGATGGACAAGGCCGTTGATCCTGATTCCATATCTTATCCTGTCATTTACGATGGCATAGACGGCCTGCCGCCGCACGGTTTGCCCTATCGTGTCAACGCCGTCATTGTTGTCGTATGCCAGACAGGTAGCTTGTCAATAAAGGTTGACGGGAAGCTGGTAGAAGTTACGCCAAGCACCATGATGGTCATGCGCCGTGGGCACACAGTGCAGTCCTACGAGATTTCCGCCGGGTTCAAGGGATATATGATAGTAGCCCCTCCGCATCTTTTGTCACCGTCGCCAGCGGCACTTACGCAATACATCAGATGCATGGCCTATTATAAAGGCAGGTCCATAATAAGGCTTACCGAAAGCCAGCTCGCCACACAGGTGGCCATGCGCGACATCCTCCGTGAGCGCACATCGCAGCTTGCGTCCGATGGCGGTCCTACGCCACCGTTTATAGACAAGGTGGTGCGGTCGCTCGCCTTGGCCGTATTCTATGAGACTCTGAGCGTATATACCGCAGGTATGGGAAAATGCGGTGGCGCACCTTCTTCCCGCAAAGAGGAGATCATATGCAGGTTTATCGATATGGTCGAACGTGATTATATCCGTGAGCGCAAGGTGAAATATTACGCCGATGGGCTGTGTATCACGCCCAAGCACCTTGCCTCCGTATGCCGTGATGTGACAGGACGGACGCCTGCACAATGGATAAGCGGTTATGTGGTGCTTGAAGCTAAAGCCATGCTAGAGGAGGACCGGCTTTCGGTGCAGCAGGTAAGCGACCGCCTGAATTTCCCGGGCCAGTCTTTTTTCGGACGTTATTTCAGGAATGCCACAGGCATGTCGCCGAGGGAATACAGGGCACATGCCCGTAACCGCCAGGCGTGACGGCGATACCGTTCATGCAAACAGGCGTGCTATCTCTTCAGTAGGTATCACGCTCAGTACAAGCAGCCCGTCAGGGGTATAGTTCGGAGATGGCATTTTCAGCAGGCTACCCAGGATATGGTCCATTTCTTCCGGGGTCAGGCTTGTTCCCGGTTTGACCGCTGCCTGTCTGGCCATGGCCATTGCTATGCGGCCGTTTGTGCTGCCGCTGACGTCTTCAGTGTCGTTTTCAAGGCTGTCGGCCAGCGAAAGGATAAGCTGTGTGGGGTCGACATCGCTCATCACCGATGGTATTCCGTTTATGGCCCACGAACCGTCACCCAGGAACGAAAGGTCAAACCCCAGGGCGGCAAGCCGGTCTGCGTTTGAGTCCAGGAGCGAACTTTGTGCAGTGGAAAGGCTTACAACCTCAGGGAATATTATGCGTTGCATCGTCATGTTGCCAGCGGAGGCAAGCGAGATGTATTCCTCGTAAAGTATTTTGACATGCGCGCGGTGCTGGTCGACAACAAGCAGCCCTGTCTTTGCAGGCGACACTATATACCTGCCTTTCAGTTGTATCGGGGCGGTCATGACCGAAGGCACATCATCTTCATGGCCAAGTAGCGAAGATTCCACGGCATTGCCCGATGCCGCCATCTGATATGTCTCGTCCGTAAGTCCGAAATCAAGGGAATTGATGGCGCTTGACCGGGCCTCCTCAAGCCCCTCGGAGCGTTTCCGCGTAAAGTTCTCATACAGTGACTCCCAGTCGTCTAATTGGGTGTTGGCTTTAGATGGCCTTGTGCCCCAGGATGTCGGCGTGGTTGGCGTTTCACTGTCTCCTACAGACAGGTCAAAGGGGTTATATGTAGGGTCGGTCTGTATTTCAGGCATCCTTGTCGCATCAGGGTTGAACACCGGGATATCAGGGGCGTCGGCCATGTCGAAATCGATTGATGGCACAGCGTTGAACCGGCCCAGCGCCTCTTTTATAGCCGCCACGATTATTTGCCATATGGGCTGCTCGTTCTCAAACTTTATCTCATGTTTCTGCGGATGTATGTTGACATCGATGGTCTCTGGATCAACGGTGAAGTTGATGAAGTAGTTTGGCTGTTCCTCGGCAGGTATCAGCTGCTCATAGCATGTCATCACGGCCTTATGGAAATAAGGGTGTCTCATGTTCCTTCCGTTCACCATGAAGTATTGCAATGCGCCGCGTTTACGGGCGTTTTCCGGTCTTGATACAAACCCGTCGATCTTGACGATTGATGTGTCAGTCACTACGGGGAGCACCTGCTTCTCTATGCTTTTGCCGAACAGCATGCCGATTCTTTGCAGCAGCGCGCCGCCCATCAGCTGGTGTAGCACTACATCATTGTGGGTGATGGTGAATTCTATATGGGTGTTCACAAGTGCCAGGCGTTCAAACTCATGCATTATATTGCTTAGTTCCACCGAGTCCTTTTTCAGGAATTTACGGCGTGCGGGCACATTGAAAAATAGGTTCTTCACCATCATGTTCGACCCTGGTGCGCATGCCTCCGGCTGTTGGCTCTCCACTTTAGAGCCGTTTATCAACAGGCGTGTGCCTATGGAGTCGCCGTGTCGCATGGTGCGCAGGTCCACTTGGGCTATTGCTGCTATCGAGGCCAGGGCCTCCCCGCGGAATCCCATCGTATGGAGGGAAAATAGGTCGGATGCGTCAGATATCTTTGATGTCGAGTGGCGTTCAAAGGCAAGGCGCGCATCTGTGGCCGACATCCCGCAGCCATTGTCTACAACCTGTATCAAGGTGCGTCCTGCATCTTTCAATATTATCTGTATCCTTGTTGCGCCTGCGTCTACGGCGTTTTCCACAAGTTCTTTTACTACTGAGGCCGGACGTTGTATGACCTCGCCGGCTGCTATCTGGTTGGCAACTGAATCGGGAAGTAGTTTTATGACATCGTTATTCATTACGGCACTGATATGATTGTGGAGGCAAAGTTAAGGCATACACTGTGGGTGTGCAATAGATGTAGAAAAAAACAGTCTGAATCGGTACATGTCAGATGTGTTAATGTATTGTATTATAGTTAAATATGTTTAGTCTTGGGGCGTGTTTATAAATTGTTGATTAAAAAGTGGGGCGCGTGTGCTCCCGATATTGGATAATTTATTAATTTTGTAGGTTGATGCGCGTGCGTTCATGCGTGTGCCTTCCTATTGAGAATCAGAAACAAACCAATATATACCGACATGAAATTTCAAGTCCCCAGTAAGACGCTCTACAATGCCACATCGGCTGTGAGCAAGGTGATAAATTCAAAAAACGCGATAACCATTCTGAATAACTTCCTGCTGACGTTAAAGGATGGCATCCTGACGGTCACCGGTAGTGACACTGAGAACATATTGTCTGCCCGCGTGTCGGTCGAGAACGCCGAAGGGGAAGGGTGCTTCTGCCTTGATGCACGCCGGTTGGTGGAGCTTCTCCGTGAGATGCCTGAAAAGACAATCGATTTCGACATTGACGACTCCAACCTGGCTATTGAGATACGTTATCCCGGTGGCGATTACTCGCTTATGGGCCTTAATGGTGATGAATTCCCGTTGCCTAAGACCGAAGACGCCGATGAGCAGCCCATCAACTTCGTATGCCCGGGTGAACAGTTGGTGAAAGGAATTGACAATTCATTGTTCGCTGTGGGACAGGACGATTTCCGTCCTCAGATGATGGGTATATATTTCGACATAAAGCCCGAAGAGATTGTGTTTGTTGCCACAGATACCCGTAAGCTGGTCAAGTATACAAGCCGGATGGCTGCCCCAGGGGTTACTGCAAGCTGTATAATGCCGGTCAAGGCCGCAACAATAATCAAGAATGTGTTCGGTAAGTCAGAGGAGATACAGATATCCATGACTTCAAAGAGGGCAAACCTCAATATCCCTAATTTCACATTCAGCTGTCCGTTTATAAAGGGTGCATTCCCGGCCTACGACCGCGTGATACCGAAGAGCAACCCCTACACGCTGATTGTCGACCGTCAGTCGCTGCTCAATGCAGTACGCCGTGTCGGAGTGTTTATCGACAGTGGTGTAGGCCTGGTGCGTTTCCGCATAACCTCCGACAAAGTGCAGTTGAAGTCGCAGGACAACAATATGATTTCTACCGCACGCGAGGATGTGCCATGCAGCTATGACGGCTCGGAACTGGTGATAGGATTTTCTGCCCCATATCTGCTGGAGATACTCAACACGCTGTCCACATCCGACATCGTTGTCAAGCTCAGCGATCCGGGACGCCCAGGCGTATTCTGTCCGTCGGAGGACGAGAAGGACTCCCAGCTGGTGATGCTTCTCATGCCTATGGCTATCATTGATTTCTAAGGTAAAAGGACGATGGAACTGAACCTACGCAAGCCCATAGTCTTCTTCGATCTTGAGACTACAGGAATAAACATAACCCACGACCGCATAGTCGAGATTTCTATAGTAAAGATTATGCCGAACGGTGAGAAAATCGAGCGTACACGCCGTGTCAACCCCGAAATGCCAATTCCGGCAGAGGCTACAGCAATACACCATATAACGGATGAGGACGTAGCCGGAGAGCCTACATTCCGCCAGTTGGCAAAATCCTTGGCGGCGGTGTTCACCGGTTGCGATGTGGCAGGATACAACTCAAACCGTTTCGACATCCCTATGCTCGACCAGGAATTCCGTAGGGCAGGGGTGGACTTCGACTTCTCCTCTGCACGTTTCATAGATGTGCAGACAATATTCCACAAAAAGGAGCAGCGTACGCTTGAGGCCGCATACCGTTTTTATTGCAATTCTGAACTGGAAGGCGCTCATTCCGCTCTTGCCGACACACGGGCCACATATGAGGTGCTCAAAGCGCAGCTCGACCGTTATCCGGACTTGCCAAACGACATGGAAAAGCTCAGTGAATACACTTGCCACAACCGTAATGTCGATCTTGTAGGACGGCTTGTCTATAATGAGAAGAACCAGGAGGTGATAAACTTCGGTAAATACAAGGGGCGTCTGGCCGAGGAGGTGCTTTCCGAGGACTCTGGATATTACGGATGGATTCTCAAGGGGGACTTCCCCGATAATACAAAGGCGGCTTTTACCCGCATAAGGTTGCGTTGCAAGAAATGACAGGAAAATCTATATTGGAAGGACGCCATGTTGTCCTGGGCATCACAGGTGGCATCGCTGCCTATAAATCTGTCAGCCTTTTGAGGCTTCTGGTAAAGGCCGGGGCACAGGTCCAGGTGATAATGACTCCTGCAGCCAAGGAATTCATTACGCCTGTAACATTGTCGGCCCTCAGCGGCCGCCCGGTAATAAGTGAGTTTTTCACAGCTAATACAGGCGAGTGGCACAGCCATGTCGACCTCGGCCTATGGGCCGATGCAATGGTCATCGCCCCGGCAACGGCATCGACTATCGCCAAGATGGCCAGCGGAGTCGCAGATAATATGTTGGTTACTAGTTATCTGTCTGCGAGGGCACAGGTCTTTGTCGCACCTGCCATGGATCTTGATATGATGGCACATCCGTCAACGGTGCGCAACATCGACACCCTCCGTTCGTATGGAAATATCATCATCGAGCCAGAGGTTGGCGAGCTTGCCAGCCATCTTATTGGGAAAGGGCGTATGGAAGAGCCTGAGGCCATCTTCAATGTCCTGGAACGGTATTTCTCTTCAGCCGGGGACATGGCAGGGAAAAAGGTGCTTATTACAGCCGGGCCTACATACGAGAAGATTGACCCTGTACGTTTTATCGGCAACTATTCGTCAGGCAAGATGGGCTATGCCATTGCCGCTGAGGCTGCCAGGCGTGGCGCTGAGGTGACGCTTGTAAGTGGGCCTGTGTCTCTTTCGGTGACGCATCCTTCAATAAAGGTTGTCAGGGTCGAATCGGCGATGCAGATGCTTGCCGCATGTGAGGAGGCGTTCCCGCAGTCAGATATTGCAGTTATGACGGCGGCTGTCGCCGACTATGCCCCCGCACATCCTGCACAGGTCAAGATAAAGCGTGAGAAGCAGGACGTTCCGGTGCTTGAACTGGTAAAGAATCCCGACATTGCCGCTACATTGGGCGCGGAAAAACGTGAAGGCCAGATAGTGGTTGGCTTTGCCTTGGAGACTGACAATGAGCAGGAAAATGCCCTGGACAAGTTGTCCCGCAAGAACCTTGATTATATCGTGTTGAATTCGTTGCGCGATGCAGGGGCTTGTTTTGGCACTGATACCAACAAGGTTTCCATATTTTCTGCCGCGGGCGTAAGGCACGATTTCGGTATGAAACCGAAAAACGAGGTCGCCCGCGACATATTTGACACCATATTGGGTAAATGATGGCACGGAGTAGGGCAATCACTGCAGTACACCGCCTTATCATAGCCATGATAGGGCTTATGGCAGCCGTTGGCGTGCATTCCCAGGAGCTCAATTGTGTCGTGGAGGTGGATGCTACGCAGGTGGAAGGAAGCCGGCATGTATTTGAGACGCTCCAGACCGCCATAAACGACTATATGAACACCACCCAGTTCACCACCACCCAGTTCACCCCGAACGAGAAGATTGATTGCCGTATGTTCTTGACAATTAAGGAGTACACCGATGATAGGATGAGCGGCGATCTGCAGATACAGTCTACCAGGCCGGTATTCAACAGTTCATACACCACCACCCTTATAAATTTCAAGGATAGCAAGATAGAGTTCGAGTACCGTGAGAACGAGCCGCTGGTATTCTCGGTAAATCAGATGGAAAGCCAGTTGACGGCAATCCTCAATTTCTATGCATACTTGATATTGGCCGTTGACTTCGACTCCTTTTCTCCAAGGGGTGGGGAAGTATGCTACGATCGGTTGAAACAGATTGTACAGATGGCCCAGTCGGCAGGCGAAAGCGGTTGGAGGCCGTGTGAGGACACAAAGAACAGGGCTGCGGTATTGTCATCGTTCATCGATCCAGCT
>VSPW01000043.1 GCA_009775535.1 Muribaculaceae bacterium | reverse complement strand
CTTATAAACTGCCTGTAAGCTAATTTGCCATATTGCTTATAAATTTTAATCAAATATGCCATAAAAGTTTCAAAATGTAAGTTCAGGAAAATACACATATATTATAATAAATATGTTAACTCCACCTTACCGTGCCAGCCCAAATTGGGACAGTCAAAATAGTATTATAGGCACATATCCACTTATAGATTAATTGCTGATTATATAACGTATTGATATGTAGTTTATTGTGCCGGCCCAAGCTCTCTTATGAAGAGATGTTAGCTTAAGATATAAGCAAAGTCATTACTTTTTAATCATTTTATGTCTAATTATTTTTGTATGAAAAAACTGTTTCTATTGCTTGTGACAGTGCTTGCAATGAGCCTGTGCGCGTCTGCCCAGACACGTACGGTCAGTGGTACTGTCCTGGACGCCGACACAGATGAGCCTATCTTGGGCGCGTCGGTTGTCCCGATGGGTGGCGGTCACGGCGCGATGACCAATATCGACGGCCAGTTCAGCCTCCAGGTCCCCGCAAAAGTGACTAAACTGAGAGTATCCTATGTGGGCTACACCACCCAGGAGGTGGCTGCAGGCGCAAACATCACAGTGAAGCTCCACAGCACAGCAACCGACCTCGATGAAGTGATGGTCGTTGCATATGGTACAGCCAAGAAATCGGCGTTCACCGGCTCGGCCGCAGTGGTCGACGCATCCGACATTGAGAAGACACAGGCTTCCAACGTCCTTGATGCCCTTGTCGGTAAAGTTGCCGGTGTGCAGACCTCTAACGCAACCGGACAGCCCGGCGGTAGCACCCCCACTATCCGTGTGCGTGGTTTCTCATCAATCCTTGCAGGCAACTCTCCCCTTATCGTTGTTGACGGCACACCTTTCTCCGGTGACATGAACACCCTCAACACCAACGATATCGCCTCTATGACCATTCTTAAGGATGCAGCATCAAACGCCCTTTACGGTGCGCGCGGCGCCAACGGTGTCATCCTCATCACCACCAAGCGCGCCAAGAAAGGCGAGGCTACAGTGACCCTTGATGCAAAGTGGGGTATGAACTCACGCGCCACACAGGACTACGATGTGATCAAGAGCCCGGCCCAGTTCTATGAGACATTCTACAAGTCTCTCTACAACTATGCCGTATGCCCCTCTGAATTCAACAGCGAAGGCGAGCAGATAGGCGGCGGTATGGGCTACACACCCTCACAGGCGAACATCTGGGCAAACCAGAACCTGTTCGACACCACAACATACGGTCTCGGCTATAACGTATATAATGTATCCGACGGCCAGATGCTTATCGGTATGAACGGCAAGCTCAACCCCAATGCCACACTCGGCAACATAGTCACTTACAACGGACAGCAGTACATGCTCCGCCCGGACAACTGGCTTGACGAGAGCTACAAGAACTCACTGCGCCAGGAATATAACCTCAGCGTTTCACAGGGTACAGAAAAGAGCAACTTCTTCGCATCGGCATCCTACCTGCGCAACGAAGGTATCGTGAAGGCCAAGAGCGACTTCGAGCGCTTCACAGGCCGCCTTACAGCCGACACACAGGCCAAGGACTGGTTGAAGGTGGGTGGTAACATGTCATACACCCACTACAAGGCAAATTCCCTCGACGATGATGGCTCGTCCAACTCTACAGGCAACATTTTCGCCGCAGCTACACATATAGCTCCTATCTACCCGATGTACATGCGCGACGCCTCAGGCAACATCATCCGCGACAAGATGGGCTACAAGCGCTATGACTACGGTGCAAAGGACAACGTAGGCATCGACCGTCCTATCTATGGCGACTCAAACGCCCTCTCACAGGCTATCCTTGACACAAACAGCTCCGAAGGCAACGCCATGACGGCTACAGGCTTCTTCGAGGTCCGCTTCCTCAAGGACTTCAAGTTCACGTCAAACAACACGATGAACCTTGACGAGACCCGCTATACATCCGTAACCAACCCTTATTACGGACAGTACGCATCGCAGAACGGTATCGTATCTAAGGAACATGACCGCGCCTACTCGTTCACATACCAGCAGCTCCTTAACTGGGACCGCACTTTCGGCAAGCACTCAGTAGGCGTCCTCCTGGGCCATGAGACATACACATCTAAGTCGGCCGTCCTGTCCGCTTCAAAGAGCAACATGTTCGACCCCTCTCTGAAGGAGCTTGCAACAGCTGTTACCGATGGCAGCGCCAACTCTTACACAGGCGAATACAACAATGAAGGCTATCTCTTCCGTGGCCAGTACGACTACGACACACGCTATTTCGCGTCAGTATCGTTCCGCCGCGACGCATCATCACGCTTCCATCCCGACCACCGCTGGGGCAACTTCTACTCTGTAGGCGGCGCATGGATCATCTCCAAGGAAAGCTTCTTCAATGTGCCCTGGATCAACCTCCTCAAATTTAAGGCTTCATACGGTGAGCAGGGTAACGACAACATCGGTAGCTACCGCTACACCAACACATACACCATCGTGAACTCCAACGGCCATCCGGCTGCGAAACCCAACACAATGGGCAACAAGAATATCACCTGGGAAAAGAACGGCAACTTCAACGCAGGTGTGGAATTCGGTATGTGGAACGACCGCCTTTCAGGTAGCGTCGAAGGCTTCTACCGCAAGACTTCCGACATGTTGATGTCATTCCCCCTCGCACCCTCGTTCGGCTACACATCATACTATGCCAACGTAGGCGACATGACAAATGCCGGTATCGAGCTTGAGCTTAACGGTGTGCTTATACATACACGCGACTTCACATGGAGCGCAAACGTCAACCTTACATGGTACAAGAACGAGATCGCCGCTCTTCCCGAATCCCGCAAGGGCATGACAGTCGACGGCGTACGCGGCTTCTCTTCCGGCAGCTATTTCTATGGCGAAGGCCAGCCCATGTACACATTCCACATGAAAAAGTATGCAGGTGTGAACGAAAAGGGTGAGGCGATGTACTGGAAGAACGTTACTGACCCCGCTACCGGCAAGGTGTCACGCGAGAAGACCACCGCCTACAGCGATGGCAGCTACTATCTCTGCGGCACTGCGCTCCCCGATGTATACGGTGGTTTCGGCACACAGCTTTCATATAAGGGCTTCGACCTGTCGCTGGCATTCAGCTACCAGATCGGCGGCCAGGTATATGACGGTGACTACGCATCCTATATGTCCTCTCCGACATCAGGCGGCGGCCGTGGCAACAACCTGCATGCGGACATCCTAAAGGCCTGGACTCCTGACAATACAGGATCTTCGATCCCGCGTTACCAGTGGGGCGACCTCAATTCCACTTCGACATCCGACCGCTTCCTTACAGACGCAAGCTACCTGAGCCTCAACAACATCAACTTCGGCTACACACTGCCCGACAATGTTGTAAAGAAACTCCAGCTCAAGAGCCTCCGTTTCTATCTGGCATGCGAGAATGTATGGGTATGGAGCAAGCGCCAGGGTCTTGACCCGCGCCAGTCGCTCACGGGTGCTGTCAACAATACATACTATGCACCTATCCGCACCATCTCCGGCGGCCTTACTCTATCTTTCTAAATCTTCATAAAGACGTTATAAAATGAAAGCAATATATAAATCAATTCTTGCAGCGGCTTTGGTGGCTCCGGCACTCACCGGCTGTATTGACGAGACCTTTCCCACCGATGGGGTCACTCAGGGGCAGTTGTCGGCAAACGACAATGCTGTAGAGGCCCTGGTGTGGGCGATGCCGGCATGGCTCAACAACCTGGGGACAGTGGATTCCAACGAGCACTATGACTGGGGATATGGCTCAATAATGCATATCCGCGACGTGATGACCGGTGACTTCGTATGTCCTACAGTAGGATATAACTGGTATCAGCGTTGGGGCACAGTAATAAATGTGGGCGAGAGCTACCTGAGCACGCAGTTTATATGGAACTGGTATACACAGCAGGTGCTGACCACAAACAAGGTGATCGGCGGCATCGAGGCCGATACCGACAGCCCTACACGCCGCAGCTTCCTTGGATACGGGCATGCATTCCGTGCGTTCGTATATATGGACATGGCGCGTTTCTATGAGTTCCTTCCCAACAATGCAGTGTCTTCTGTCAATGCCGACGGCAACGACGTGAAATACCTCACTGTGCCCATCGTGACCGAGCTCACCACCGAGGAGGAGGCCGGCAACAACCCGCGTGCCGACCACCCGACCATGTTCAACTTCATCCTCAGCGACCTGCAGAAGGCAGAAGGATATTTCTCTGAAAACAGCGACGGCCGTTTGAGCAAGGCCCTCCCCGACCTGTCGGTAGTCTATGGCCTGTATGCACGCCTCTACATGTGGGAGGCCGGCTACCAGGAAGAGACCACAGGCGACAAGTCATTGTACGCGACAGCTGCCGAATATGCCCGCAAGGCCATCACCCAGAGCGGATGTACACCTCTTAATGAGGCAGAATGGACAAATACGGCGACCGGTTTCAACGACATGTCATCAAACTCCTGGATGTGGGGCATGCAGTACATGAAGGAAGACCGCGTCGTTACCAGCGGTATCCTCAACTGGACTTCATGGATGTCAAACGAGACCGACTACGGCTATGCCATAGCAGGTGCGTTCGCCATGATCGATGCTTCGCTCTACAACAGCATCAATGACCGCGACTTCCGCAAGCTTTCTTACGTTGCCCCCGAAGGCTCTGTGCTTTCAGGACGTGAGACATTCGTTTCAGAGCACTTCAAGCCGCAGCTGGGCGAATACTGCTCGCTGAAGTTCCGTCCGGGAAGCGGTAACTATATCGATCCGAAGGTAGGTTCGGCCTGTGCGGTGCCTTTGATGCGTGTCGAGGAAATGTACTTCATCGAGGCTGAGGCAAAGGCCCATGCCAACCCTGCCGACGGAAAGGCCCTGCTCGAGTCATTCATGCAGCAGAACCGCTATGCCTCATACCGCTGCAACGCTTCTTCCGAAGAGGACGTGATCGAGGAGATCATTCTCCAGAAGCGTATCGAGCTTTGGGGTGAAGGACAGTCGTTCTTTGATATCAAGCGTCTGAACATGAGTGTTATCCGTGCATACGACGGCTCTAACTACTCTCCCGCGCAGCGCTACAACACAAATGGCCGCCCAGCATGGATGAACTTCTGTATCGTAAGGTCGGAAGGCAACAACAACAAGGGCGTTGTCGGATACAACAACCCATCGCCTGAAGGGGCATACGTAGCCATAAAATAAGCGCGATGCCAATCCAGGATTTACAAAGGAATCTTTAAAGACAACATCTTATGAAATTCAACAAAATATTCTCGACCCTCTTTGCAGGCTCGCTCCTTTTCGGGGCGGCCGCCTGCACCGATGAGGTGAAGTACGACGAGACCAAGCCGGAGACTACCAATCAGGTATACCTGTCAAATACGGACTCCAACGTGATTGACCTTGGCCTTGACCAGCAGTCGTTCAACATCACCGTCTACCGTGTGAAGACCGAAGGCGAGGTGACAGTGGACATCGCTTCTTCGGCAAAGAACCCCGACGGTTCTTCCAGCGGCATATTCACTATCCCCGGTGCCGTGACATTCCTCGACGGCGAATCCACCGCCGACATCCAGATCGGCTGTGTGTTCTCACAGCTGGTGGCAGATGCCGACTACGCCATCAACATCACCCTTGAAGGTGACGAGCTTACCCCCTACGGGCTCAGTTCCCGCGACTATGTGGTGCACTATGCCCCCTGGAGCGAATGGGAACTCTACAGCGAGACAGAACCTGGTGTGCTGACTCTCAATGCCGCTTTCTCCGGCGATGAGGAAGGCCCTGTATATTACCGCAAGTCCCTCATCAACAGCAACAACGAGCAGTACCGCTTCCTTAAGCGCTATTCAAACGTTGAGTTTGACTATATACTGTCTGTTGACAAGAGTAAGAATGTAGGTACGGCCGATGCGCCCGTATATCCCATATCGATGCAGCCATACGACTCTAAGTATCTCAACACCAACTACAATGAGAATATGTGGTTTACCGATATATACACCTATCTTGTGCAGGTGATCGGTAGGACTCCGGAAGATGCCCTTGCCATTATGGAAAGCAAGGACTATGGCGAGTCGACATTCGATGCCTCAAAGGGCCTGTTCAACATCTTCGTTGTACCGTATATCTCACAGGGCAACTTTACCCCGGCTTACGAGTACATCCAGCTCCCCGGTTTTGCTGACTATTCAGTGCAGCTTTCCACCAACGGCCATTTCGTAGCCGAGGACGGAACTGAATATCAGGTGGTTGCGGCCTACAAGAGCGATGACCTCAAGAGCTTCGGCTATAAGATGGTCAGCGGTGCGCTTGACGAGGCTGGCATTGAAGAGGTTGCACAGGAAATAGTTGACGATGCCGAAGGCGAGCTTGTATATGAGACAATGAGCAACCTTACTTTCGCCCTTGGCGAGAACGGCCAGTACACAATTGTGGCTGTAGGCTACGATGAGAAGGGTGTGCGTCAGAGCGTCGACTACCTGACCTTCACATACTCATCCGTAAAGGTTGACGAGGATGCCGGATGGACCTCGCTCGGTTTCTGCGAGTACACTGACGGCTTCTTTGCCGGAATGTATGGCATGTCCCCTTACACATGGGATGTAGAGATACAGCAGAACGATGAGAATCCGTCATACTACCGTCTGGTGAACCCGTACACCAACGGCGGCTGGCCTGCGAATGCTGATGGCAGCGCCACCACAGCACCTGGCAACTACTATATGTATATTGATGCCTCAAACGCGCAGTGCGTGCTGATCGAGGCTAGCAACATCGGTATCACTGCCGATCAAGACGGAAACATCTCGCTTTGCAATGCGGCATGGTTCTATTATGCAGGCGGCAACGCTATCGATGACATTATCGGTGCCGGATATGGTGATACGATGGAGGACGGCGTGATGGTGTTCGAGCCTAAGAACCTGCGCTTCAACTGGGCCGCAGAACCTGAAAAGTGGTATTCGTTCAAGCTTGATGAAAATTCAGTTCCGACTATTGTCGACATGAGCACTATTTCAGCCGCTTCTTCTCCAAGGCAGGCACAGGCCAAGGCTACAGTCAAGGCTGCCAGCAAGGCAGGTGCTGAGAGACTGCCGGTTTACCGCAATGCCAAGGTTTCGTCCAAGAAAATCCGTGACTACAAAATGTCGCAGGGCTTTACAGCCAGATAATTGGATTTGAAATAATTCAAGAATATGACGGACGCGGCCCTGATGATGGCCGCGCCCGTCTTTTCGATAAATATTATCTCCTTAATTTATTATACTACAATTTTATGGATAGAAAATTTCACTTGACTTTTCCGGTTGCGGCCATAATGGCCGTGACATCGCAGGCGCAAGGCAAGCTAGACCTTCCGGCATCGCTCCTCGTAGGAAAGATGGAACTGGAGACTCCTGCCGCCTCACGCGCAGGTGCGGCTTCTGAGGAGGTCACGGTAATCGTCAGCCTCAATGACGGACATACAGCTGCCGACCTGGAGGCCGAAGGCTATGAGGTGCTTGATTCCCGTGGCGGGATGGCGATAGTACGTATACCGGTCAATGGCTTGGAGGATGCCGCTTCGCTGTCATGGGTCAGCAGTGTGTCGGTAGGACATGAGGCTTATGCCATGTGCGACAATGCACGCACCGTGGCCGGAGTCTCTGACCTGCACGCTGGCTATGATGGGCACTCATATAAGGGTGAAGGTGTGGTAGTAGGGCTTATGGACACCGGACTGGATATCAACCACCATAATTTCCAGGACGCTTCCGGCAATCCAAGGGCTTCGAGGCTGTGGGTGATCACGGGGGCAAACAGTTCCATACAGGAGTTTGCCACCAGGGAGAAGATCGCATCCTATACCACTGACGATGGCGATGAGACCCACGGCACGCACACGCTCGGTATCATGGCCGGAAATTTCAACGGCACTTCAAGATATGCCCTCATAAATCCGCGTACCGGCCTTCTGCAGATCAAGAATGCGGCCGCAAATCCTTTTTACGGTGTAGCACCGGAGGCGGATATCGCTGCATGTGCCGGCACTTTGCAGAACAGCAACATCATAGTTGCCGGAACGAAGGTAAGCGACTATGCCAGGAGCCAGGGAAAGCCTGCGGTGTTCAATCTCTCGCTGGGAAACAACATCGGACCGCATGACGGCACTGACGCGTCGTCGCGCTACCTTGCCGAATTGGGCAAGGATATGATCGTGTGCATCTCTGCCGGAAACGAGGGAGATTCTCCCATGTATATCGGGAAGGATTTCACTGCCTCCGACAGTAGGGTGAAGGCTTTCGTCTCATCATCGACAACGGCAGGCGGACAGGTTGACGTATGGTCGGCCGACAACACCAAGGTGGATGTCACATTCATGATATGCGATGCCAGCACAGGTGAGAGCGTATACTCATATAAGCTCGACCGCAACACCGGCGGCGAGCAGATATCTATTGTCGACAACCGCTATTCCGGTACTATAAAAGACCCGGAATTCCAGAAATATTTCCAGGGATATGTGTTGCTGAGTTCCAAGATAGAGGCCTCTAACAACCGGTATGAGGCCCTAACATACTATAATCTTACCCCGACATCGACCAATGGTGGCCGCTATCTGCCTGCCATAATTGTTGAGGGGCAGCCAGGCAAGCATGCCGATATCTATGCATCGCGGGCGCTGGGCCTGTATTCCCGTTCGCTGGCCGGTTTCTCTCAGGGCAATTCAAGCAATTCGATCAACGGCATGGGCTGCGGTGACAATGTCATTGTGGTGGGGTCGTACCAGAACCGCGACCGCTGGGCTTGCCTTGACGGACTGTATTCATATACCGTGGCAGGATACGATGAGGGTGCTATCAGCCCGTTCTCGTCCTATGGCACGACGTTTGGAGGCAAGAGGCTTCCCGACATATGCGGCCCTGGCGGCGGCATGGTGTCGTCCTACAGCACTTATTATGTTGACCGCAACATGTCGCAACCCAAGCAGATATGCGCGATTGCCACAGGTACAAAGCGTAACAGCTACTGGGCTTCGATGGACGGCACGTCAATGTCGTGCCCGTTCGTGGCCGGTGTGGTGGCGCTTTGGCTTCAGGCCGATCCAACCTTGACGGTGGATGAGGTCAAGGGTATCATGGAGAAGAGTTCTACGACTGATGATGATACAGCGAAAGACCCTAGGCGGTGGGGATATGGAAAGATAAACGCCCTTGAGGGTCTGAAGCAGATACTTTCGAGCGGTGTAGATGCCACTGTTGCTGATGACGCCCGCCTGATTGTGGAGCAGTCGGGCGATATGGTCGATGTATTTGTGGCTGGGGCATCGGAAATAGAGGTTGCCTTGTACAGCCTTGGCGGCTCGGCTGTGGCCCATGCCCGTTCTGTGGGCGGCAGTGTATCGATGTCCACATCGTCCCTGCAGTCAGGTGTATATGTGCTTTCGGTGCAGACCGGTGATGCATGTTTCACCCGTAAGCTCATTGTCCGGTAGGCGGCACATTTTTAGGGAATCCCTTTTACATATAAGCAAAAAAGGAAGCCTGCACTGCTGATGCGGGCTTCCTTTTTGGGATTTGTTATCTGTGTGCCTATGAGTTTTCCGGACGTAGGCGGCGTACGGTCTCTGCAGTGCGCCACATTTCGCTTTCGCGCATCTGTCGGAGCTCTTCCTCAAGTTTGGCGCGGTAGTCGGGACGGGAGTTGCTGTCGATTGATATCTGGGCCTCGTTGCCTGTGCGGACACTTTCGTACAGCCTTTGCAGCACAGGCTTTACTGCATCGTGGAACGGGGTCATCCAGTCGAGCGCGCCGCGTTGGGCTGTTGTGGAGCAGTTGGCGTACATCCAGTCCATGCCCCTGTCGGCGAACAGCGGCATTAGGGACTGTGTAAGTTCCTCTACAGTCTCGTTGAACGCTTCGGACGGTGTATGGCCGTTTTCGCGCAACACTTCAAACTGAGCCTGGAAAAGGCCCTGTATGGCGCCCATCAGGGATCCGCGTTCGCCGGTGAGGTCACTGATGGCCTCGCGCTGGAATGTGGTCTCGAACAGGTATCCTGAGCCGATGCCTATCCCGATTGCCAGTGTGCGCTCCAGTGCCCGTCCGGTGGCGTCCTGTCCAACGGCATATGAAGAGTTCACCCCTCGGCCTTCAAGGAACATGGTGCGCAGCGAAGCGCCTGAGCCTTTTGGGGCAACCATTATCACATCGACATCCTCCGGCGGTACGACCCCGGTGCGGTCGGGCCATGTTATGGCGAAGCCGTGGGAGAAGTAGAGAGCCTTTCCTGCGGTGAGGTGCTGTTTTATGACCGGCCATTGGCTCAGCACTGCGGCATCGCTGAGCAGGCACATTATTATGGTGGCGCGGCTGCATGCCTCTTCGATGGAGAAGAGAGTCTCTCCTGGTATCCAACCGTCGGCGATGGCCTTGTCGTATGTCTTTCCCGGGCGCTGGCCCACTATCACGTTCATTCCGTTGTCGCGCAGGTTGAGGCTCTGTCCAGGGCCTTGTACGCCGTATCCGAGTACGGCCAGAGTCTCTCCGGCAAGCACTTCGCGCGCTTTTCCGATAGGGAACTCCCCGCGGGTTATGACGGTCTCTTCTGTTCCGCCAAAATTCATTTTTGCCATAGTGTAAAGCGTTTTGTTGTAGTTTGATTGCAAATTTAGTAAAATTACGATAAATCAACGACGCTGTGGCCGTGTTTGTTTTTCTTTTTAGCGCGTAGACGCAAGCGCCCGGCCCGTGGTGTAGGGCCGGGCGCTATGCCTTGGCAGTGGTATGCGGTGTCACCGCACTAGGACTTTTGACGCCTTGCCGTCGACCACCACAATGTATAGCCCAGCCGGCACTTTCAGGGAGTCCATACGTACCCCTGATATAGTGTATACGGCGGCTGTGGAATATGTGCCTGATATGATGATTTCTCCTTCAGAGCTGCCAACTACCGGGCCGTTGGCAGTGCCTCCTGTGATGTCATCTATCCCGGACGGGTCGGTGACGGTTATTTCACGGTAGTATCCGTCAATGTTGCCGATGGCTTTTCCTGACGGAGCTTCGCCTACAAGGATGAAGCGTCCAACGGCCTCGGGTGTGTACTTGAATGTGATTTGCTTCTCTTCACCTGCGGCGAGTGTGACCCGGCTCATGGTGAGTATGCCGGCTGCCGATTGGTTGAACTGGCGCATGCGCAGGTATACATATCCGCTATATGGCAGGCGGGCGCGTACGGTGAATGTGTATGTGCCGCTTACTCCAAGCTTCAGTTCCGAGGGTATGTCGGTGGCTACGGCATCGATGGCTATTTCGGGGTTGCTGCCTATCGTTATGGTGACGGGCTCTCCCGGATGCTCAAGGGGGGTCTCGTCGCCGTCCCCGTCCACTGAGCAGAATTGTATCTTGTACGTTCCGGGGTCTACAGGCACGCGCCGTGAGAATGTTAGGCTTACGGCATCGCCTGGCTTGACCGCCCGGTCAACGCGTGAGAATACATAGCACCGGCGGCTGTCTGTTATGTCCTCCATCCGCATGAGCATGCGGGCAGTGCCTTCTGGACCGTAGTTGCGGGCGCTGACGGCAACACCCATAAGGTCGTCCTGGTTGATTGTTGTGGTTGCATTTAGCCCTTGCCAGATTGGTGT
>VSPW01000042.1 GCA_009775535.1 Muribaculaceae bacterium | reverse complement strand
CTGCATCGGACGAGATATGGATTGTTGTCCACGACCCTTTGCAGACACTCATATATTCGGCCACCCACCGCGGGTTCTACCTCCGCAAAGGCATCTTCGACACAGCTCCGCCAGGCAGCGCCATGCTCACCTCGCCGTCAGGGTCTCTGTTGGTATCGGATTCGCGGCGGCTTCTCGACCTGGCCATGGAGACACCGGCATCCGATATCCACATTGGCTACGAGGCCGCCATCCGCTTGCCACGCCGTCGACTGCCAGGCATCATCCATGGAATCCCCAGGCTGATGGCCGCCACCCTCTCCGCATCAACCCCGTCCATCACAGGCAGCGTCCACATAGGGCCTCATACCGTCACCCTGTCAGGGGCTTTGCACGCACCCTTGACATGCCGGTTCATATACGCGCCCATCTCTCCTGTCATCATAACAATCTCAGCCACGGCGTCATCCTCCACCCGTATAGACTACATATCACTTACCACCGACAACCACTAGACCACTATGGATAAGAACACACCCATCCGCGAAATTCTTGCCGAGAACTCACGGCGCCGTCAAGCCCTGGACCGCCCATACGACCCCATTACAGGCCTGGGATGCTGCGGCGACAGGACCACCGTTGCAGTCCCCTGCCTTGGCGGCAACGTTTGCCATTTGCCAAGGACAATGCTCGATGACCCACGATACCCATTGGCGAAATCCAACCTGGAAGCCTGGCAGCGGCTGCGCTTCAGCCACGACTTTGAGTACTGGTGCGCCGTCGCCGTACACATAAAGGACAAGATGGACGGCCGCGAACGCCCGTTTGTGCTCAACGCCCCGCAGCGCCGTGTCGCCTCCGTGCTCGAGGCCCAGCGCCTGGCTGGCAAGCCGATACGCATCATAATGCTGAAGGCACGCCAATGGGGCGGCTCTACCCTGGTGCAGATGTACATGGCATGGATACAGACATGCCACCGCCGCAACTGGCACTCCCTCATATGTGCCCATGTCAAAGACACCGCCGTACAGATACGCGGCATGTACACGCGCATGCTCCAGCTCTATCCCCATCCGCTGTGGGACGGCGATGCCGACTCCCGCGGGAATCCCATACCACCAGGCCTCCTGTCCTACCAGGGCGCACTGAACACACGCGTTATAGCTGGGCGCGGATGCCGGGTTACCATAGGCTCAAGCGAGAGCCAGGAGGCTGTACGCGGAGCTGACTTCGCCATGGCCCACCTGTCCGAGGCTGCATTCTGGGGTGATTCCACAAGGCGCTCGCCCGACGATTTCATACGCGCCATCTCCGGGGCGATAGCCCTCGCCCCGCTCACACTCGTCGCTGTCGAGTCTACCGCAAACGGTGTAGGCAACTGGTTTCACCGCGAGTGGAAACGCTCCGAGGCCGGCCTCGGGGACAAGCAGGCGGTATTTGTCCCATGGTATGAAATAGAGATATACCGTGCCCCGCTGCCAGCCGATCCCGCCGAAGTCGTGAAGGCGATGGACGCATACGCCTGGTCGCTATGGGAGCGCGGTTGTACCCTGGAGATGATATGGTGGTATATATGCAAACGCCGCGAATACCCTCACGACTATCAGATGCACGCCGAATACCCCACCACGCCCGACGAGGCCTTCTCATCAGTGGCTTCCCCTGTGTTCGACCCCGTGGCCGTGGAACGCATGCGCTCTGCCGCCGACACGTCCGCCGTCCCGCTGCAGGGCGAAGTCTACGGGCTTGCACCGTTTGGCGAGATGTCCATCGTCAAGCCGATGTTCCATCCCGGTTCGGCAGGCAGCTTCCAGGCATACAGGTTGCCGCAGACAGGAGTGCCCATGCTCAACCGCTATGTGGTAGGTGTCGATGTCGGCGGCCGGTCGGCCTCTTCCGACTATTCCGTCATCGTTGTCATAGACCGCCTCCCGGCCGCCGGAGGCAAGCCTGTAGAAGTGGTGGCCCAATGGCGTGGACACATCGACCACGACATACTGGCATGGAAAGCCGCGGCGATAGCCAGGTTCTACTGCGATGCGCTCCTGGTGGTAGAAAGCAACACCCTGGAGACGGAGGCCGCCCGTGCGGGGGTGTCGGCCTCCGATGCAGGACTGTTCGTGCTCTCGCGCATAGCCGAGGTATACCCCAACGTATATACACGCGAAATCTACGATGAAGCATCGCGCAGGCCGTTGCGCAAGCTCGGATTCCACACCAACCGTGCCACAAAGGCAATGCTTGTGGCCAACCTCGTGGCCATGGTGCGCGATGCCGCCTATATCGATCCCTTCCCCGGCGCAGTCAACGAGCTGGCCACATACGAGGCGAGGCCCAACGGCACATACGCCGCACGTGCCGGATGCAACGATGATATGCTTATGGCCCGGGCGCTGGCACTTTTGGTCTCGTCGGGGCTGCCATTGCCGCGTGTGCTGGACATCAATGCTTTGCCGCGGCCTAAATCATGGTGATTTTTGCTTATTTTGGAAAATTTTGCTAATTTTGCGACAATATGGACTCTGAAAACAACAGACTGCTGCTTATCATAAATCCAGTCTCTGGCACTTCCAACAAAAAGGAGCTCGCCGATAAGATAACATCACGCCTATCTGCGGAAGGGTTTGAGGTGGAGACAGCATTGACGGCATGCCGCGGCGATGCCACGCGCCTTGCACGCCTTGCCGTCGACAACGGTATGGCCGGTGTGCTCGCATGTGGCGGCGACGGCACTGTCAACGAGACAGCGCGTGCCCTCTGCGGCACAGATGTATCGCTTGGCATAATACCCGCCGGTTCTGGAAACGGCCTGGCCAGGCATCTGGGCATACCCATAGACCCCATGCTCTCCCTCGATGTGATAGCCGAGAGGCATATCGTGCCGTGCGACTATGCCACAGTCAACGGCAGCCAGTTCTTCTGCACGTTCGGTGTAGGATTCGATGCGGCGGTGAGCCATCGGTTCGCGCGTCAGGGACGCCGTGGGATGGCCACATATGTCAAGAGCGCGTTCTCCGAATACCTCAATTACCGTCCGCAGGTATATACCGTAAGCGCAAACGGAGTCCCGATCACTGAAAAGGCTTTCCTTGTAGCCGTGTGCAACGCTTCGCAGTACGGCAACAACGCCTACATCGCCCCCGGTGCATCCATAACCGATGGCCTGCTCGACATCACCATCGTCCATTCCGGCACTCCGCTCGATGCGGCCGTACTGGGATTCGACCTGATGAGTGGATACATAAGCCGCAATACCATGATACAGACATTCCGTGCCCCGTCAGCAGTGATATACCGCACAGGCAGCGGGGAGGCCCACCTCGATGGCGAGCCGGTTATGATGCCGGCTGTCCTTGACTTCAGATGCTGCCACCGCGGGCTGAAAGTGTTCGCCACCACCACCAAGACCCGGTTCAGGCCGATCGTGACGCCTGTAAAGTCTATGATGAACGATTGGAAGATCGCACTTGCCAATATATTCGGCAGATAAGGACACAAAACCCATTAAAACAATACATTGCCACATTCTGAAACATAACAGACCATGAAATTAAATCGACTCCTAATCTCCACCGCAGTTTTGGCAGCGTCTGTATCACCGGCATTTGCTCAGGGGAGCAAGCTTACAGGCACACCCATGGGCTCAGACGTATCCCAGGCCAGAAACGTGTTCGACGGAAACCTTAACACATATTTCCGCGGAAGCTACTATGCCGACTGGAACGGGAACGCAACCTATGTCCGCAACTGGGCCGGCCTCGATCTCGGGAAAAAATATGTCATAAAAAAAGTAGGGATTGCCCCATATGTATCAAAATATGCCCACCTTGCGGTTGTGCAGGGGGCGAACAACGCCGACTTCTCAGATGCATTGCCGATAGCGATGTTCAAGTCTGCGCCGGCCGAAGGGAAAGTGACATATGTCGATGTCCATGTCAGCCGCGGTTTCCGTTATGTCAGGGTCGTGGCCACAGCCAGCGCCGGATACTTCGCCGAAGTCGAATTCTACGGCACTCAGGGCGAGGGTGATGACTCACAGTTCTATCAGATTACCGACTTGCCCACCGTATCGTTCAACACACCCGGGATGGCTGAGATAAAATCAAAGGAGGACAAGCATCCGGGGTCATACGTAGCGGTGATATCCGATGGCGGACGCACATTGCTTGTCGATGCGAACGCGCAGATGAAAGGACGCGGCAACGGCTCATGGACATTCCCAAAAAAACCATTCCAGATAAAATTTGAAAAAAAGAAACAGCCACTGGATGCCCCTGCAAAGGCAAAAAAATGGACACTTATAAACAACTATGGCGACAAGACCCTTATGCGCAACAAAGTGGCCTATGAAATGAGCCGCGAGGCCGGGATGCCGTTCACCCCATATTGCACGTTTGTCGATGTCATATACAACGGCGAATACGAAGGGGCATACCAGCTGTGCGACCAGGTGGAAGTGAACCCTGGACGTGTCGAGCTCACCGAGATGCTCCCCACCGATACAAGCGGATACGCTCTTACCGGAGGGTACTTCATAGAGATCGATGCATATGCCAACCAGGAGGTATCATGGTTCACATCCGACAAAGGGATACCCGTTACGATAAAATCGCCCAAGGACGATGAGATAGTGGCAGCGCAGTCGCAGTACATACAGAGGTTCTTCAACAAATTTGAAGCATCGGTATTCGCATCAAACTTCACCGACCCTGTAAACGGATACCGTAAGTACCTTGACCTTGACAGCTTCCTTAAATATTTCATATTGTGTGAGCTTAATGGTAACGTAGACTCCTTCTGGAGTACATACCTGTGGAAGGAACGTTCCGAGGACATCTTCCACGTAGGGCCGATATGGGATATCGACCTCGGTTTCCAGAACACCGGCTCTCCATATCCAGTTAGCTCCATGAACGATTTCCTATACACACATAAGGACGCCTCAAAAGCTTCGGCATCAATGGAAGAGCTCGTGAACCGCATTGTCAAGGAAGACGCCGGAGCAAAGAAGCGCATGAGCGAGATATGGAGCGATCTGCGCAACAACTACAACTTCAGTGCCGATTACTTCAACGGGCTCATAGACGAATACGCCGAGACCCTTTCCGAATCACAGGAACTGAACTTCATGAGGTGGCCGATCTTGAGCAAGTCTGTCCAGAAAAGCCAGCGCATATGGTATACATATGAGGCAGAGGTAAAGAATATAAAGGACTACATTACCGACCGTTTCCCTAAGCTGGACGAACTTATCGGATATAAGCAAAGCAGCGGCATTGACGGCATATTCACAGACGTAGAAGATGCGGACGCACCTGTCGAGCTATTCAACCTACAGGGACAGCGTGTTACATCGTCTGATCCTGCACCTGGCATATACATCCGCCGCTGTGGAGGTAAGACAGAGAAGATTGTCATAAGGTGATTCTAGCCGTGTAACGGCGAATGGTTAAATTTAATTAAATATTACATCGGAAACATCCCCGAATCCACCACTTTACGTATATTCGTAACACCTTAAATAAATCAACTGAAAACAAACTAAGAACCTATATTGACATGAGTTATTTAAAGTTTGATAAGAACCTGATGATTAATCTCGAGCAGTCGCTTCCAAAGGAAATGCTGCGTACAAATCAGGCAGGGGCTTATCACTGTACCACTGTCGTTGAATGTAACACACGGAAGCAGCACGGGCTGTTGGTAATACCCATTCCCGAGCTTGACAATAAATCGTATGTCCTGCTGTCTTCGCTTGACGAGACCGTAATCCAGCACGGTGCGCCCTTCAACCTCGGCATCCACCGTTACCGCGGTGGTGTATACAGCCCCAACGGACACAAATATATCCGCGAGTTCGACTGCGAAAGCGTGCCCCGTACCACATATCGCGTAGGCGGTGTCATCCTCACAAAGGAGAAGATGTTCATATCCCATGAAAACAGGATACTTATACGCTACACCCTTGTAGAGGCCCATTCACCTACAATGCTACAGTTCCGGCCATTCCTCGCATTCCGTGAGAGCAACGCGCTGTGTGTGGCCAACGATTCCATAAACAGCAACATAATACCTGTCGACAATGGAGTGGCATCATGCCTGTACGACGGATTCCCAACTCTCTACATGCAGTTCAGCCGCAAGCCGGAATGGGTTTCCGCACCCAACTGGTACAACGGCATCGAATACGTGAAGGACCTCGAACGGGGTGTGCCATATAGTGAGGACCTGTGGGTGCCTGGATATTTCCAGATACCCATCAAGAAAGGCGAGTCTATAATATTCTCGGCAGGCGTGTCGGAAGTGTCGCCACGTTCACTTTCCAGGATGTACGACAAAGAGATTGCCACACGTACAGCGCGTACATCATTCTACAACTGCCTCAAGAACGCCGCCAAGCAGTTCTATCTAAAGGACCGCAACGATGAGTTCATAATTTCAGGCTACCCGTGGGGGGTAGTGCTGGCCCGCAATACCATGATGTCGCTGCCCGGCCTTACCCTGGCCATTGACCATGTGAAGGACTTTGAGGATATAATGGCCACAATATCAAAGGCCCTCATTCGCTACTTTGACACTGGCGAGACCTCACGCCGCATTGCCGGTATAGACCTTCCCGACATACCGCTTTGGGGTGTATGGGCTGTGCAGCAATATGCGAAAAGCCAGGGAATGGAAGCCGCGGCCAAAATGTATGCCGGATTCGTATCGACAGTAGTGGACGCGATACTCGGCAATTCGCACCCCAACCTGCGTGTCGATGCAAACGGCATGCTTTCCACGATGGGAGAGACATCACCCGTGTCATGGATGAACTCCGCGCTGAACGGGCGTCCGGTCATACCACGCTCAGGATACCTGGTGGAATTCAACGCCATGTGGTACAATGCCCTTATGTTTGCAGCATCGCTGACTGAAGGAGACGATGCCATGGCCGCACGCAGGCAGGCATGGCTGGATACGGCAGAAAAGATAAAGCCTGCATTTGTCGACATGTTCCTGAACGACTACGGATACCTGTACGACTACGTGAACGGTTCATACGCCGACCCTTCAGTACGTCCGAATATGGCGGTGGCCATCGGCCTGGACTATTCGCCGCTGGACAGGCGTCAGCGTAAGCGTGTGCTTGATGTGGTCACCCGCGAACTCCTTACCCCCAAGGGCTTGCGTACACTGTCGCCAAAGAGCTACGGCTACCGTCCGTTCTATCTCGGATCACCCGAGGAACGGGAGATGGCATTGCACCAGGGCCCGGCACGTCCATGGCTTATAGGGTTCTATGCCGATGCCTACCTGCGCGTATTCGGTATGAGCGGCATAAGCTACATAGACCGGATGCTGATTGGCTTTGAAGATGAAATGTCGCAAGGCTGTATAGGCTCACTGTCGCAGCTCTATGACGGCAACCCGCCGTTCCAGGGGCGCGGCGCCATCTCACATGCCACAAATGTGGCGGAAGTGTTGCGTACACTACGTACATTAAAGAAACTGAATGTCTAATAACTGAATCCTTTCCGGCCTCCCATATGCTGCGGATGGAAAGGAAACCTTATAAACTCTGCTACCGCAATGAAAGCTTTAATGTTTGGCTGGGAATTCCCGCCTCACATCCTCGGTGGTCTAGGAACTGCCAGCTATGGTCTCACTAAAGGAATGTGGGAGTGTGGCGACATGGACATCACATTTGTCATACCGAAACCATTCGGTGATGAGGACAAATCGTTTGCGAATATAATCGGTGCATCGCAAGTGCCGGTGGCCTGGCGCGATGTCGACCGTGAATATGTCGAGTCCCGTATCGGAAAACTTATGGACCCTGACCTGTATTTCCGCCTACGTGACCATATATATGCCGACTTCAACTATATGCGCACCAATGACCTCGGTGCGATAGAGTTCTCCGGACGGTATCCCGACAACCTGCTTGAAGAGATCAACAACTATTCAATAATGGCAGGGGTCATTGCCCGTACAATCGATTTCGATATAATACATTCGCATGACTGGCTCACATACCCTGCCGGCATACATGCAAAACAGGTCACAGGAAAACCGCTTGTGATCCATGTTCACGCCACAGATTATGACCGTTCAAGGGGCAACGTCAACCCCACTGTATTCGGCATAGAGCGCGATGGCATGATGAATGCCGACCATATAATCACTGTATCAAACCTTACACGCCAGACAGTGATAGAGAAATACGGTATCGACCCGGCTAAAGTGACCACAGTCCACAATGCAGTCGTGCCATTGAGCCAGGAACTCCTTGATGTGCAGGTTGACAAGCCGAAGGAGAAGGTCGTGACATTCCTCGGGCGCATCACAATGCAGAAAGGCCCTGAATATTTCGTGGAAGCGGCAGCAAAGGTGCTTAAGAACAACCATAATGTCCGTTTCGTCATGGCGGGCAGCGGCGATATGATGGACAAGATGATCAATCTCGCTGCAGAGCGCGGAATCGCCGACCGTTTCCATTTCCCCGGATTCCAGAAAGGCAAGCAGGTGTATGAGATGCTTAAGGCATCCGATGTCTACATCATGCCGTCAGTGTCAGAGCCATTCGGCATTTCACCGCTGGAGGCCATGCAGATGGGCGTCCCGTCGATAATATCGAAGCAGAGCGGATGTGCCGAGATCCTCGACAATGTGATAAAGACAGACTATTGGGACATCGATGCGATGGCCGATGCCATACATGCCATAGTCACATATCCTGCCATGTATGAGCAGCTGCGCGAAGACGGACTCAGGGAAGTGAACCAGATAACCTGGGACAAGGCCGGGAAAAAAGTGATCGACCTTTACAAGCGTGTCCTCGGCTGGTCATGACAGACCTTTAATTTAACCATAACCATAAAAACCAATAACAGACTCTAAGATATGAAGGCAATAAGTTTCTATTTCCAGATACACCAGCCATTCCGCCTAAAACGTTACCGCTTTTTTGATATAGGCAATGACCATTATTATTATGACGATTTCCAGAATGACGAGATTGTCACACGCATAGCGGAAAGGGCATACATCCCTGCCGCAAAGACCCTCCTGAAGATGATTGAAGAGTCAAACGGTGCGTTCCGTTGCGCGGTGTCGATCACAGGTGTGGCCATTGAGCAGTTTGAACAGTATGTTCCTGAAATGATCGACCTGCTGAAGCGCCTTGCCGATACAGGGAAGGTAGAGTTCCTGGCTGAGACATATGCCCATTCGCTGGCATCGCTCGCCGATCCGGAAGAGTTTGCCGAACAGGTAAAGGTGCATGACGAAAAGCTTAACGCTCTTTTCGGTGTACGTCCGAAAGTGTTCCGCAATACAGAGCTTGTGTACAGCGATGAGATAGCGCCGCAGATACTGGCCATGGGGTATAAGGGTGTGATAACCGAGGGCGCAAAGCATATCCTCGGATGGAAGTCGCCTAATTATGTATATTGTGCAGCGTCTGCACCCAAGCTCAAGATACTCCTTAAAAATTCAAAGCTCAGCGATGACATCGCGTTCCGTTTCGGCGATACATCGTGGGACGCATATCCCCTCACCGCAGATAAGTATATCGATTGGATCGCATCCACTCCAATGGAGGAGCAGATTGTCAACTTGTCCATGGGGCTTGAGACATTCGGCGAACTGCAGTCGCAGCAGACGGGAATACTCCAGTTCCTTTCCGCGCTTCCACGTTTTGCTGCTGAGCGCGGCATAGAGTTCTGCACCCCATCCGAAGCCATCTCAAAGCTTAAGCCTGTTGGCGAGCTTTCTGTGCCGTTCCCGATCTCATGGGCGGATGAGGCCCGCGATACTTCCGCATGGCTCGGTAACAAATTGCAGAATGAGGCTTTCAGCAAGCTGTACTCTGTAGCAGAGCGCGTACGTCTCTGTGATGACCGCCGCCTGAAGCAGGACTGGTACTATCTGCAGGCATCCGACCATCTGTTCTATATGTCGACAAAACATCTGGCCGATGGTGAGATGCATAGCCGTTTCAGCCCATATGAGACACCTTTCCAGGCATTTACCAATTATATGAACGTCCTGGCCGATTTCATAGTACGTGTAGAGGAGCAATATCCGCTTTCTATCGAGAACGAGGAACTCAATTCGCTCCTTACCACTATACGTAACCAGGCACGTGAGATTGAGACCCTTAACAAGGAAGTGGCCTCGATGCGTACAAATATTGAGCATTACAACGAGGAGCACAAGCTTAGGGAAAAGCCTGCCGACAAAGAAGAGAAGCCGGCATCCAAAAAGCGTGGCCGCAAGTCTAAACCGGAAGAAAAATAACAGGACAAGATAATAGATATGGAGGCGCGGCAGCATGTATGCCACGCCTCCATATTAATTTATATTGCATATGTATACTGTGGATAACGGCCGTGTGGCGTGGGTGGACGTCTTGAGGATATTGGCGTGCGCTATGGTGGTGGTGTCCCATTGCAGCGACGGATTTGTCGCTGAATTCGGGGCTGACAGGGAGGCGTTCCTGACTGGTACGCTGGTAGGAAGCCTTATGCGTCCGAGCGTTCCATTGTTTGTAATGATCACCGGTGTGCTTCTGCTGCCGTTGCCAGATGGATGCCCCATGGCATCGTTCTACCGAAGGAGGGTGGGGCGTATCGCATGGCCTCTGGTGGCCTGGTCGCTGCTTTTGCCGGTAATGGCGTACCTGTATTTCACCGGTAGTGGGTCTGGTTCAGCCAATCCATCAGTAGACCTTTCTGCGTATACCCCTGACGTTCTTGTGGGCAGGTTGTGGTCCTGGGTACTCAATTTCAATTTTGATACAACTCCGTTATGGTATCTTTACATGTTGGTGGGGCTTTACCTGGTCATGCCTGTTGTCGGGTCATGGTTGAAGCATGCTTCAAAGAAGGACATGCTTACATTCCTAGGGTTGTGGTTTGCCACATTGTTCATCCCATATATCAGGCTGTTGGCACCGGCAATGGGATATGCCGGAAACTATGGCAACTATGACATATTCGGAGGATGTGACTGGAATGTGTTTTCCACGTTCCATTATGTGTCAGGCTTTATCGGCTACATCATATTGGCCTACTACCTTAAATGCTATCCATTGGATTGGGGCATGAAGAAGATGTCAGCCGTTTTCATACCGATGTTTTTTGTAGGGTATTCCATAACCGCCGGCGGGTATATTTGGCTGCAAAGCATCTACCCTGGCGACTATGCCTATCTTGAGATTGTATGGCTCTTTACAGGCATTAATGTGTCCATGATGACGGTACCTGTATTCGTCTTTATGCAACGTCTTCCGTCAGGGCTGTGGAGGCCGTGGGTGGGGCGTGTAGCCTCCCTTACATTCGGGGTGTACTTATGCCATTTCTTTTTTGTGATGGTATTTTATGATGTGTTTGATGTGGATGGGATGCCATACCTGTTGCGGATATTAGGCATGGCGGTTTCCGTATCTGTAACGGCCGGAATTTTGACATGGGTGTTGTCTGCAAACAGGATTACCAGGATATTGGTTAAATGATGCCTGTCCTGACGCAGCAGACATTGAAAGCATCTACAATAATCTTATTAATGGCCACAAATTATTGAAAAGCGTTTAAAAACAAAAGGAGGCTTTATTTGAAATGAAGATTCCAAATCGAAGTGCAAAACTTTGAGATGGGCATTAGTCATTCTCCTCTCTCCTTCTGGCGAGGGGATG
>VSPW01000041.1 GCA_009775535.1 Muribaculaceae bacterium | reverse complement strand
GGCCAAGTTCCTTAGGGCGGATCTCCCTGCGCAATGCCTCACCGGGATTATCGTCATATATTATTCTGTTTATAGGGGCACCGGCCTTTATCGCCATGTCCAGAGCAGTGGCAGCCTCTGATATTTCAGGGGATATTGCCACTACGATTCCTGCCCCCATGGCATTGCTGTCGACATATCCCTTTTGCCTGCGCAATGCGCTGATGCGAGCTATCGCGTGGAAAAAGATCGATGTGCGGGCCAGCATGACTGCCGGGTTAAGTGAGTTTGCGGTAGTTATACGGTATGAGCCGTTCAACGTCTTGTCCGATAGGGCTTCACGCAACATGTGGGCACATTGCGCCGGCGACCCATGCACTTCTGTCAGATGGACCATAGGGGATACCGACTCTATGAAGTCCCGTATATGCTTCGGCAAAGTACGGGCTGGCGACAGTAAAAACGACACAGCCCCGTCTACCGATGCCAAAGCACTGGCAGTATCCTTTGCATCGTGCCGGGTTATCTCTGACAATATCAGCAGGGGCATATCATTGCCGGATGTTGCAGATATGTGGTTTAAGACTTTCCCGAAAAATTTGGTGCTTATATTACGTATCCCGGGGACTGCCATATTGAATATATCCGTATCAGTCTCGGAAAGGGGCAGGTCGGCATCCATTGACTGGAATATTATAGACTTTAGGCTGGCTGCATCTATTTCATGCCCGACCAATGCATTGGATACAATATAGGCGATATCCTTCAATGCCATCTCATGGATGTTGTTGAAGAATGCACGGGGGAAAGGGGTTATCTCACATGGCATGTAATCCTTTCCGTCAGGTGCTATTCCTCTGAGTGTCGCTTCAAGAAAGGATATACGTGCAGGCGTATTTTCGGAAGATATATAATATACCATTGGATTATCAACTGTTTACCGGATATTTGCGATGCTGATTATGTCGGCGAAGACTCCGGCCGCAGTCACATCGGCCCCTGCCCCATATCCCTTTATCACCATCGGATATTCATGATAACGTTCAGTAGTCAGCATTATAACGTTATTGCTGCCCTTAAGGTTGAAGAACGGGTGGCCGCTCCCAATCTTTTCCAGACCGACTTTCGCTTTGCCGGAATCAAGGATGGCAACAAAACGCAATTGATTTCCTGCATTTTCCGCTTCCCTACGTTCTGCCTCAAGCGCAGCTTCCGATTCTGACACTATCCTATGGAATTGGTCGACATCACCATTGAATGCGTCGTCCGGTAGGAACAGGTTGCAGTCCACATCAGACTGGTCTATGGCATAACCTGATTCACGTGCCAGTATCACAATCTTGCGCACGACATCTATTCCGCTCAGATCCACCCTTGGGTCAGGTTCGCAATATCCTTCCTGTTGGGCCTTCTTTATGGCCGATCCCAAAGGCGTGGAAGGGGACAGTGTGCTGAATATATAGTTCAATGTGCCTGACAGCACCGCCTCTATCCGCAATATCCTGTCCCCGGAATTTATCAGGGAATTGATGGTGTTTATCACTGGAAGTCCAGCACCCACATTCGTCTCGAAAAGGAACTTGACATCCTTATGGCTTGCAATATCCTTTAGCTCCTTATAGACATCATATTTGCCCGACGCCGCAAGCTTGTTCGCCGTCACAACGTTTACATTGGCGGAAAGCAGCCTTGGATATATCGAAGGGATATCATCTGACGCTGTACAATCGACGAACACCGAATTGAACAGGTCCATCCGAAGTATCTCATCACAAATTGTATCCGGTGTCGCCTTTATGTCCGACTGGTCAAGCAGCGGTTTGTAGTTGTCAAGGTCAATCCCGTTCCGGTCAAGCAGACAGTTCCTTGAGTTGGATATCCCTACGATTTTTATCTCAAGCGATTTCTCATTCCGTAGACGGGCCTGCTGTTCCTTTATCTGCTGGATCAGTTTCCTTCCTACATTCCCTATGCCGGCCACATACACATGAAGCACTTGGGTGTCTGAAAGGAAAAACGAATCATGTATGACATTCAGTGCTTTATTCAGGTTGCCGCGTTCAATCACGCATGAAATGTTTGTCTCTGACACACCTTGGGCAAATGATACGGCATTTATCCCATTCCGGCCGAGGGTATTGAACAGTTTACCTGCAATGCCGGTGGCACGTTGCATATTTTCACCCACGATTGCAATTGTGGCATAATCACTTCTGGATGATATATCTGTTATCTCACCGCGCTGGAGTTCAGATGCAAATTCATTGCGCAACACATTGACCGACAGTGCGGCATCAGCATCTGATACTGCTATGGTAGTATTGTTTTCACTGGATGTCTGTGAAACGAAAAATACGCTTATGCCATTTTCGGCCAATGCATTGAATATACGGGCATTGATACCTATTATGCCCACCATACCCAGGCCAGTTACCGTTACAAGGCTTGTATCGTTGATTGAAGAAATACCTTTTATTGCCTTGCCGTCAGATGGTTTTGTGTTTTTTGATATCAATGTGCCGGTTGCAGATGGATTGAATGTGTTTTTTATCCTTATTGGAATATTTTTATGGTATACAGGATAAATAGTCGGAGGATAAATGACTTTCGCCCCATAATTGCATAATTCCATTGCTTCCAGGAACGACAGCCTGTCTATCACATATGCCGATGGGATTAACCGTGGATCAGCAGTCATGAATCCATCCACATCTGTCCATATCTGCAATTCCTCCGCGCCAAGCGCCGCGGCAAGTATGGCAGCAGTATAGTCGCTTCCGCCACGCCCGAGATTCGTTGGCTCTCCTTTACTGTTGGAAGCGACAAACCCAGGTACGATTGCAACCTTGCCGATATTTCCAGCGTCGCGGCCGAACGCCTTATGTATCAATGATTCCGTCAGCGGTTTGTCCAATACATGCTTGTCAAATTGCTGTTTCGTCTTTATGAAATCCTTGGAGTCATATATGCTAGCGCCATCAATATATTCTGATATGATAGTTGATGACAGCCGTTCACCATATGACAATATAATATCCAGCGTTCGTGATGGCAGATCGCGGATCAATGAAATACCTCTGTATATATCCCCCAATTCATCAAACATCCCGGATATCTTGCCTATGACCGAGTCTGCCTTTTCTGGCATTATCTCAGAAATTATTGAATTATGGCGTAAGACCATGGATTTATAGGACAGGGTATATTCCATGTCCCCTGATGAAGCCTGATGCGCAGTCCGTATAAGGGCGTCAGTGACACCACCAAGCGCAGATACGACAACAATTACAGGTGTTGTCTGGGATTCAATTATTTGCCTTACATTATTAAGTGCAAATGCAGTACCGACTGATGTGCCGCCGAATTTCAGTACTTTCATTGAAATATGATTATCAGTGATAAATATTATTGAATAACCGTAATGCAAATATACGAATAAGTCGAGCGCAAAACAAATTTATTTGGTTTTGCCGAGCGGGATATGCCATCTAAAGATTTATAGATGTTAAAATAAGGTGTACTTTTGCCGATATTATTGAAATTCATTAAGTTTGTATAGTTAAATGCTGACAATTCACCCCTATATGAGTAGATACATATTACATATATGTACATTTATTCCGTTTATACTGATTCTGTTAAGTTCATGCGGCACATCCCGCAAGGCTACATCCGGAAATTCGGGTAAACCTGCAAATATACCCCAGGCTGTTGTGTTGGATGATGGGCTGGACGACATTACAGCCCGGTTGCTGAACGAGGCTTCGACCTGGTTGGGGGTACGCTATAAATACGGTGGGTCCACACGGGCTGGCACTGACTGCTCCGGAATGGTGATGCAGATATTTAAGGATGCTGCCGGGATTTCATTGCCAAGGAGTTCACGTGAGCAACATGCATATTGTAAGCCTATAAGGCAGAATGAACTCGTTGAAGGTGATCTCGTGTTTTTCGCCATCGGCAAAAGTTCAAAGGTGGGGCACGTAGGGCTATATGTCGGCGACAGGAAAATGATTCATGCTTCAACCAGCCGCGGCGTCATGATTAGCGCCCTTGACGAGGCCTATTGGAAAAAGCATTACGCTGGTTCTGGCCGGATTGAGGCCTTTGAAAAACGTGTTTCGGCTGAACGCCGCCGTAAAAAGGGCAAAAGGCAAAAAAAGACAGGCATGCCCGCAAAACAGGCTTCCGGAAAGAGTAGGAGTGATAGCATAGACAATATAATCACTAACGCATTCCAATTGTCAATTGACGAGGTCATCGACTCCGTGGCTACCAATAAGCGGGGCTTTTAGCTGACAAACAATTCCCGGATTATCATATCACACACCATCCATTCCGATTCCGGTACTATAAGGCTACCGTCCCTTAAAATAAGCAACCCCCTCTGTAAGAAACTGTCGGCAGCATTCATTATTGACCGGGCATAGGTATCTCCATATGCTTGGCTCAGGGAATCTATGTTTACACCCGACATCGTCCGCAGTCCCACAAGCAATGCGTCATTAACCCTGTCGACAGTGGTTTCATGCTCAACCATCGCCAATGCCCCTCCATTCTGGATATCTTTTATATATTTTCTGATATCGGATAAATTGGTGCGTCTGACACTCCTCCCGTCAAAGCTTACAGCAGATGGGCCTAATCCGAGATATTGCATGTCTTTCCAGTAATTTGAATTGTGCACAGATCTAAATCCGGGCAACGAGAAATTGGAAATCTCATAGTGCAAATAACCGGACTCCTTCATATGGGCACATAGCATTCCATACATGTATTCCAAAAGTTCCTCCGAAGAGGGGACAATTTTTCCCGATGATAACCTGGCATGCAGCCTGGTCCCCGGCTCATAGCTTAACATATAGGCTGATATATGTTCAGGATGTTTGTCCGTCAGTACCGTCAATGAATGTTTCCAGGTGTCGATGTCCTGGCCCGGCAAACCAAAAATAAGGTCGCATGAAATATTATTGATTCCTGCTCGCCTGATTATATCGATGGCTTCCAATGCCTGGGATGCAGTATGCCTGCGGCCGACATATTCCAGTTCGCCGTCAATAAGTGATTGGATTCCCATACTGACGCGGTTTACCCCCGCGTCAACATACCTGCATATTAGATCCGGTGTGACATCTTCGGGATTTACCTCGATGGTCACCTCTTTACACCCTGTTACAGGTAGCTGTGCCAAAATATCTGATATATGTTGGGAAGGGATACACGACGGCGTACCACCACCTATATATATGGTTTCAACCGGTTCGGTAATTTCATTTTTCCGGTAGTCCCATTCCTGTATAATTGCATCTGAAATAAGCGCAGGCTCACTTTTATGTGACGGTATAGAATAGAAGTCGCAATAGGCACATTTTGAGTGGCAATAGGGTATATGTATGTATATTCCTGCCATTATGATTGTGTATCGATTCTGGCCGAACGGCCACACATGGAAATGAATTTACAATATTTACAGTCATCTTCATTCTTGGCCTGATAAAACGGTTCATCCGTATCAAAAATCCGGGATATGAGATGACGGAGCTGTGGCATGAAGTAATCGTGGACTTGCCTATGGGATGAAAGCTTGAATTTTTTATGTTCAGGAGTAGATATGGTACAGTCTACAAGGCCTTCTGTCGAAATGGTCTTGAATTTATATACCATCGGATGTATGTCCGCATCGATGCCATGGCACGCGCAATATGCCTCCGAATACAGCAGCAATTGGAAGACGGCATCCGTATCATGTCCGGAAAACAGTTTGGAGCAATCCCCGACATCAGTCTTGTCCGCTCCCGTCTTATAATCAATAAACCTTATGCTTCCATCAGGAAGATAATCGACACGGTCTACCGACATGGTGAAATTGATTTCTATGCCGTCTTCAATCATCCAGCAGAAGCGTTCCTTCATTTCCGCGCTATAGAATTCAAATGGGGCAAGGGCCTTTTCGCAAACAAGCATCCTCTGTATGAACCGCAACATTATTGCCGCTATAATTTTCGAGTCGCCTTCAAGCGGAGAATCAAGCCGGTCGTCCGGAAGATGATGGTATGTCTTATTGATTTCCCTTCTCAAAAGATTAGAGAGAAGGTTTTCCCCATTTCTGCCACAGCGCATATGCGGTATTTCGTCAAGCAACCTTTCAGTGACCGTCAGGGTGTCTGCCGGTCCACGGAGACCTTCATATAGGTGCTGCATGACATGATGCACTATATTCCCATACGTCGCTTCATCCATATAGTCCTTCACCTCGTCCTCATCACGCAGATTTTTTATGTACTTCAGATAAAAAAGCAAGGGACATTTTTTGAATGTCTTTAAGGCCGAGGCCGAAAGATAGAGGTCTCCCCCTTTTCGCAGACGGTCCAGTTCTGATTTGCGTTTTTCGATGGAAATAACCCTTTCCGCCGCAGTTGACGGCACATATTCTACAGACCTGAAATTTATATCCGGGAAACATTCCAGGTAACGCAGCTGATAAAGATAGCGGCTCATTTCGCCAGAAGATATTCCGGATGTACGGCTGTCGTAAAGTAGTTTGACCTTACGCGCCCGGGTAAGAAGCCTGTAAAAATAATAAGAGAATATGCTTTCTTGGTGGTCCAATGTAGACATACCATAGCCTGAACGCAAAGCATTAGGAATGAAAGTCCTTGCAAAATGCTTACGGGGAAATATCCTCTCATTCATTGACAGCATTATTAGATTGTCAAAATCAAGGGCTCTTGTTTCAAGCAAACTCATCACCTGTAATCCCTTCAACGGCTTTCCCTCAAAATTCAATGTAGATGAATTGACAAATCCTTCTATAAGATGAAAGTAGCTGCTTTCATTCATCTCAATAGCATAAAGCTCTGTCAATTGACGCAGCTCATCCAACTGGCGGTTATAATAATCTATTATGGCAAGCTGCCTGTCCGTACCGTCCACAGGATTGCCGTTGTCTTTCAGGATACGCAATTCTGATGACAGGGTACTCATAAGGATTGACATATAGTCATAGACCTCCATGGATGACTTTACATTTCGCACCGTATTAAAGACAAAACGTAATTTGGGATAATTGTCATACAACCATTGTATGTCTATATTATATCTACGTCCAGATATAAGCGCAGATTGTATGTCATTTGATTCCGATGGCGCAATTGCCTGCATGAAAGGATGGTTAAGGACGCGTACCACATCTTCATAATAAAAATGATATCTGCCTTTTAAAGATCTTGCACGCAATTGCATCGAAATCACCGCAGTCATTAATGCCGCCACGGCCGTATTGCGGACAGGGAGGCCCATAGTGATATTTATTGCGCCGATGCTTTCCGGCAAAGAGTGCATCAGCGGGACAAACAGACTTTCGTCATTTACAACAATACATGTGTCTATGGCATCGTCTTTGTCTTTTATGTCACCACCATCAACCATTTGTTCCAGGATGGTGTATGTAAGCTTTGCCTGTCCAATATTAGCCGGGACAGCAACAACCTCTATATCCGGGATAGATACGGAGTGTGTATCCAACGGATATAATGGTGGGAAATTCAATAAATTCCGTCCGACAAACCTTGTTGCCTTATTGTGGAAATTTATCATCTGCCTGCGGATGACTAGATTCTTTTGCAGCTCAGAGACATTGTTAAAAAAGGCAGGCGAAGCAAAGTCCCAATAAAAATCTGCAGCACCTATATCCCGCAGACGCTCAAATATGATTAATTCCGCAGTAGATAGGACATTAAAGCCGACAAATATATAACGCTTATACTGTAAATCCGCTATATCAGTATGCTTTATTATTTCGGCGGCATTTCTGTATGCCATTCCTTGATAGTATAATTTGCGGTTTCTCAGCACTTTACGGAAATCTATATATAAATCATATAATATTTCCCAAAGGTTCAAGAATTTACCTCTTATCGACGCCTCGTCACAACAACTGTCAACGTTTGCAGTATGCAGCCAAAACCTGTCCACATCATCCTTTCCAGAGAAGTCATCACCCCAGAATCGTGTCACCACAGCTTTTTGTTCTTCAGTAAAATAGTCTGCGGTTATCTCTTTAAGGTCTTTGACATTTTTGAATAGCAACTTGGCATCGACCATATACTGGTCGACATCATTAAAGTCATTCAATATCAAGTCCGCCCAAAAACGGAAACGGTCAAAATCACGCAACTGTCCTATCTGTCCACGCTTTAATAGCAGGTTGCGGTATGTATCGTACAGGATGAACAATTGTTCATTCCGCGAAGCCTCAGCCCCACGTGAAAACCGCCCGATAAAGTCTGAAATTGTTGTAAATGAAGGAAGAAAAGATATTTTTCCAATTTCATCCAACCTCTCAAACAGGTAACGGCGAAAAAATGTCGAACTTCTACGGTTAGGGAATACAAAACAATATTCCCCCATATTCGGCAGCTCGGCATCTGTGGTATATTTTTCTATTATTTGCTTTAGGAATGGGTAGCGCTCCATGCAATCACATTTTTATGAGCATACACATTTTTATAGCCAAATCAAAGAAAACGATTTTAGCATTTGCATTCGCGGCAATGTCGGCAATCGCGTCATCAAATATTGAATTTATCTTCAATACATTCCTTTCATTTATAAAAGGTGAGAACTTTGCGCAAAATGCCGCTTCCGCAGATGTAAGCAGGTTGAGAGGCGGGATGTTTAAATTCATTATGAAGTTTTCCCGGAACAGGCGTTGACAGTATGAAAGGAAACTCATTTGCGGCTCACGGCCCATACCTGCTATCTCTACACTCCAGGCTTTAAGTTCCCGCACTTTACGCTGATATGAAAGACGCATCAGTCTCATAAAAAGATCCAGCTGTACCGATGTACTGCTCCCGGTAGATAAATGCCGCAACGCATTTATGATGCTTCCATCTGATATCCTGGCTATATCATCAGCCTGTTGCTTTCCAACGCCATAGCTCATGGACAAATAATCGCTTACCTCTGCATCCGTATACCGTTTCACCGAAATTCGTTGGGTGCGGGAATATATGGTAGGGAGTATCTCTCGCGGATTATCGCTGGCCATTATGAATATTGTGTCAGAAAAAGGCTCTTCCACAAGTTTGAGCATCTTATTTGCGCATTCAGTTTTCATCCGTTCAGGCAGCCACATAAGCACTATTTTATAGTCCGCAGCCATTGCCGTAAGACTCAACTTCCGTATTAGGCCTATTCCCTCTTCAACATATATGCGGGGTTGGGCATTTATATTATCCAAAGCGGCCGTCCACTGCTGAAAATCCATCATAGGGTTTTCTGCAAGGAACAAACGCCATGCTGGCAGAAAGTCATCAGATATCGCATCCTTTCCTGCGCGCTTGACCACGGGGAAAGAGTAGTATGTGTCAGCATTATTGAATGACTGGTGTTGCTTACAGGATGCGCATACGCCACAACTATCCTCTTCTGAGCGGTTGGTGCAATGTATGTATTGAGCCATAGCCCTGGCTAATGCATATTTTGCTGTCCCGGAAGGGCCTTCCAGAAGTATTGCATGGGGAATCCTATCCGCATCCGCCATTGCGCGCAGCCTTTTTTTTATGTCGTCATGACCAGGGATATCAGAGAATCTCATCTTTTGAGGAATGAATGTGATAAGACAAATTTACGCAAAAACTACCATACAGACAAATCAAGGCCTCATTTAAACGGCAAAAAAATACAGACGTATACACAACTGTATAACGTCTGTATTCTATATGGTGAGTATAATGGACTATGCCTTGTAATACTGCATTTGTTCAGGAGAAACCGATGCAATGTAGTCTGCATGTTTTGCAACTTCTGCCTGTCCCATGTTTATATACACATTAGCAGAACCGATGAATGCCTCATTGCGGTTTGCATCAAGGACAAGAAGGTGTCCCATTACAATGTTTCCTGCCATTTCAACCAGGCGGCGTGCCATGAAATCGGTATATTCCGGATTATTGACTTCCAGTACATACTGCACAGCCTTGTCATACGCGGCGCACATCTCAGAGAGTTTCGCACGCAGACCTTCCAATTCCGGTTTAACGTCTTGGGCTGCATATGTGTCAATGAGGGCACGGTATGTGCCTGTAGTGACGTGACGGATAGCTGCCACAACCTGAAGCTGGGTAGTGCCTTCATATATAGAGGTTATACGGGCATCGCGATACACGCGTTCGCATGCATAGTCTTTCATGAAGCCAGAGCCACCGTGCACCTGTATGCAGTCGTATGCGTTTTGGTTACAATATTCGCTGCCCATGCCTTTGATAAGCGGGGTACATGCATCTGCAAATTTGGAATAGTATTTCATTTCCTTACGCTCTTCCGGTGTAAGAGAGCGTTCTTTTGCGATGTCCTCATAGACCTTGTACATGTCCACAAAGCGGGCAGTCTCATAAAGGAGCGTACGTGATGCGTCAAGTTTGGCCTTCATTACAGACAGCATCTCGCTTACGGCCGGGAACTCAATGATGGCCTTGCCGAATTGCTTACGGTCTTTGGCATAAGCCAGGGCTTCCCTATATGCAATTTCGCTCACGCCGACAGACTGGGCGGCTATACCGAGGCGTGCGCCGTTCATAAGGGCCATCACATATTTGATAAGGCCAAGACGGCGAGAGCCACAAAGCTCGGCTTTTGCATTCTTATATACAAGTTCACAGGTTGGAGAACCCTTAATGCCCATCTTGTTCTCGATTCTGCGGACATTGACTCCGCCATCTCGCTTGTCATAGATGAACATAGAAAGTCCGCGCCCGTCTTTTGTACCGTCCTCAGAACGGGCAAGAACCAAATGTATATCACTATCACCGTTGGTGATGAAGCGCTTTACGCCATTCAGCAACCATGTGCCGTCGGGTTGCTCAGTCGCTTTTAGCATTACTGACTGCAAATCAGATCCGGCATCTGGCTCGGTAAGGTCCATAGACATTGTCTCACCTTGGCATATGCGCGGAATGAAACGTGATTTTTGGTCCTCATTACCAAATTCATACAAAGTCTCGGCGCAGTCCTGAAGACCCCAAAGGTTTTCAAAACCGGTATCGGCACGGCTCACAATATCCGCAGCCATTATATAAGGTGTTATTGGGAAGTTCAGGCCACCATATCTGCGGGGCATAGCCATACCCATAAGGCCAGCCTTACGGCATGCCTCTAGGTTTGCCTGTGTGCCAGATGCATATATGACGCGTCCATCGGCTACTGTCGGACCTTCATGATCCACATTTTCTGCATTGTCGGCTATCACACCGCCGCATATCTCGCCTACAATCTCCAGGACACGCTCATAGTTGTCCATGGCATCTGCAAAATCGACAGGTGCATAGTCATACTTCGCAGCATCTGTATAGTCTCTTTCTTTGAGAGCCACGATTTTCTCCATCAATGGATGATGGAGGTGGTGTTTCAAGTCGGGATTGTCGTTATAGAAGTTTGCCATTGTTTACTTGGAATTTTTCTTGTAATACTTAATGAGCTTTGGCACTACGTCCTCCATGTTACCAGTAATGACATAATCGGCTATGGCATTGATGGGGGCTGTCGGGTCATTGTTGATGGAAATGATGATTGAGCTTTCCTGCATGCCTGCTATATGCTGAATCTGGCCAGAGATACCACAGGCAATGTATAGTTTTGGACGTACTGTGACGCCTGTCTGGCCGATTTGGCGTTCGTGCTCGATAAAACCGGCATCAACTGCGGCGCGGGACGCTCCTACTTCTGCGCCAAGAGTATTTGCCAGGTCGAAAAGCAACTGGAAATTCTCCTTGCTTCCCACACCATATCCACCTGCCACTATGATAGGTGAGTTCTGTATGTTGACATTTGACTTCTCAATATGGCGGTCGATAATCTCAACCA
>VSPW01000040.1 GCA_009775535.1 Muribaculaceae bacterium | reverse complement strand
CTATAAATATAATCTTATTCAATCCTAGTCCCATTTTTGTCTATATAGAACCAGTCATCACTGTCCCAATAGAGATGTCCGTCATTATTCCCATGAATAATTTTTGGCTCTCCTGAATTGGTAACTTTTGCTTTCCCATTTTCAAAAGGGAAAGCAAAAGCGAATTGGGGATGAATGGCTATCTCTCCGTCGGCAGAGGCATATCCTATGTAATTATCTTTATCTATAATACGGATCAGCCCGTCAGCAAAATAGTCATCACCGTTATCGTATTGAAAAATCCGGTATCCTTCAGTAGCCCAAAGTAAACTGTCTAATTTTGATGGCAATCTTAGAATTTCAGCACTTTCGATAACTGCGTATGGTGCAAGATGATGATAGCCTGGCACATTGTTATAAAAGGCAATATTAAGATTTAGAACCGTGCCAGGCGGTATTATGCAAATGCTGTCAGTCCGATTTTTAACCGTGAAATAGAAGTCGCCATAGTCGATGTTGTTCCCGACATATGCAAATGCGATTGCAGTAAGCGGGTCATTGCCTGTGATTTTTTCAATGGCTTTTCCTTCTGGTGTGCCATTATTTATATCCTTGCCACAAGAAATATATTTGGCGGTGACCGTTTTATGATAGATATTGGAACTGTCAAAACTTATTCCGGCAAACATTCTGTGTTGAAAATTTTTCCGATACAGTAAATCTGTGATGTCGTCCAAGATTACGTCCTTGATTTTACCAGATTCATCCTGCTTTATCCCTAAACAGACAATCGTCTTGCTGATGGAATCAGTATAATAAATCCCGCAGTAATCATTATCGGCAGGAACAACACTTTTAGCCCAGGCAGGGTCGCAGTCTTGTGCCTGAAGGAATATATCGTAATCATATATTCCTGATTTGATATTTTGTATTAAGGAATCACAGCAATATACCATTATCAGGCTATCTATCTTCTCCGAATCGGGTATTTCTGCTGATTGCAACAATATGTATTCCGTATAAAAATTTCGTATATCAGATATTGAAATATCTTGGTGGTGTGACGAAATTTTTGCAGAAGTCACGAAAGGCAATACCAATATCACCAATAAATATAAATGCCAGGATTTATTAATATTCAACTTCATTGCGGTGTTTTTTAATTCAATTACAAATATATTCAAAAATTTCTACATAATCAGACTAATATGTTGTCAATTATGGTGTTTGCGGTTGGGATGCGGGAATGTGAGTTAAAAGTTGTTAAAATAAACTTTTGTTTATCTTGGATTTCTGGTTTATTACTTAATTTGCAGCTAAAACCAGCTATTTAATGATAAACCGGTCTATAATATTGCTTGGCGTGGTGCTTTTTATGGCTACAGGCTGTTTTGCGAGGAAGAAGCAGGATTGTCCGCGTGCCGACATTAAGGTGGGCTATAATTACCACGAAAAATTTATGCGGTCGGCAGATGGGCCAGACGAACGGGTTGTTCCGATGCTACTGCTCGCAAATTCCCGGCAAAGCAAATTTTTCAGCCGTGATACGGAATACAAGGATTCGCTTGAGGCCACGCCTGGAGGCAGGGCGGTCAGGAAAAAGATATTGGATGAGGCGGTAAGGCATGCCCTGGAGACCGGCGACCAATCCCGTGTAAGCGGATATGCCTACAAAACATACACATATGTCTATAAGGATTATGCGAAGGCGCAGACCACTGTCTATGACCAGGCCGGACTGATGGAAAGGGGCGTGTATGATGAGCCTTTTTCAGAGATTGAATGGATGATAGGCGATTCCATAAAGACTGTTTTAGGGTATGAATGTACAATCGCCACGGCCGATTACCATGGCCGGAAGTGGACGGCTTGGTTTGCTCCAGAGATACCTATCCAAGACGGGCCATGGAAATTGCAGGGCCTTCCAGGCCTGATTCTCGAAGCCGCTGAATCGGGAGGCCAGCATCGTTTTGTGGCAGACGGCATAGAGCAGACATCACAACCGATCTATCCTATGTTCCGCCGGAAAGGATATGACAGAATGGGCCGTATAGATATGCTGAAAGGCCTGCGAAACTATAGGGACAATGGCCTTTCAATGGCGAAGGCGTCAACCGGTCTTGACTTGGGCAGCGATGCCCCTCCACAGCCGGAATATGATTTCCTTGAAACAGATTACAGATAATTATGATAAGATACGCTATAATTACCATGCTGGCGATTATATTTGCTATGCCTTTATCAGCGCAGAAAGCGCAAATAAAAGTCTCTTACGGCTATCACTTTTTTGACCCGCGTGGGATAGAGAAATATCACGATTTTCTGCTTCTTGCCGGTCGGGATAAGTCAATGTTCTATAACAATCACACACAGTGGCTCGATTCCACACGATGCACAAAAGGCGGCGAGGCTTGGTACATACAGACAGGAATGCTAGTTATGGGGCAGGTTATGGGAAAATCGCGTGAAGAAGCCGAGGCTATTCTTGAATCGTCAGGGACTGGTCGTCCGGTCGGCATGTATGTAATCAAGGGAAATGGAAAATTTAAAATCTGGGACGAGGTGTATAATGAATATCGCAAATATTCCGAAGATACCGAGGAACGGAATTGGAACATCTTGACGGATTCCACTAAGAATATTCTTGGATACGAGTGTATTTTTGCCGAGTCGTATTATCACGGAAGGCATTGGAAAGCATGGTTCGCTCCTGAAATTCCGGTTAATGCCGGACCGTGGAAATTGCTCGGGTTGCCCGGTCTTATTATGGAAGCTGTAGATTCGACAGGACAACATCATTTCACCACAACAGGTTTAGAATCCTCCGATATGCCTTTCCCGAAAGTATATGAGCCTTATGGCTATGAAAAGACTACTCGTAAGGAATTTTTGAAATTGTGCAGATACCGTTATGATAATTTCCAAGGGATGCGCGATCTGCATTTCGGGACAAACGCGCCAAGAGTATCACAGGAAAAAATCGACTATGAAACCGGGAAACCCGGCTTTGACCTCCTTGAAACCGACTATCGCTAATGAGGATTCTTATCACATATCTGTTTTGTCTGTTTGCTACAGCGGTTGCAGTGGCTCAGGTCAGTGTGACTGGCAAGGTCATCGACAAGGAGAACAATGAACCTCTTGCTGGGGCATCGGTGATTGTCAGGGGAGCTGACGGGAAGATAAAGAAGTTTGCCTCGTCGAAGGCCGACGGCGGGTTTGCCATGTCGGTGGCTACTATAGCGGGCTTCCGTCTGGAGGTGTCGGCAATGAGGTATGAGAAGCGGGCGATACTTCTGGACAGTGTAGCGTTTCCGCTTACCGTGTACATGACTCCGGGCGATGTGCAGCTGAAGGAGGTGGCGGTAAAGGCTGACCGCATCCGTGCCCAGGGAGATACGGTGACTTATAATGTGGGCAGTTTCGCCCAGCATCAGGACCGTTCGATAGGGGATGTGCTCAAGCGTATGCCTGGTATCGATGTGTCAAACAGCGGGAAGATACAGTACCGTGGCGAGGATATCAATAAATTCTATATAGAGGGGTCTGACCTGTTGGGCGGCAAATACGGAATCGCCACCAACGGTATAAGCCATGACGATGTGGGGGCGGTGGAGGTGCTGGAGAACCATCAGCCGATGCAGGTGCTATCAGGTATCGCTTTCTCCGACAAGGCGGCTATCAACCTCAAACTGAAGAGCAAGGCTAAGGCGACATGGACTTTCCACGGCGATGCCGGAGCGGGCTACTCTTGGCAGCCCGATGGTGCGGTGTGGGACGGCGAGCTGTTCGCGATGGCAGTGATGCCTTCGTTTCAGAATATCACCACTTTACGTACAAACAATGCGGGTGAGGACCTTTCGTCTTCAAACGCGGATTTCTTCGCAGACCGGCGGCAGACGGGACTCAGCCGATATGTCGGAGTCGGGCTGCCCGGAGTGCCGTCATTAAGTGACAAACGGACACTGTTCAACCGCTCCTTCCTCATATCGACCAACAGCCTGTGGAAATTCGGACGAGGCGAGTTAAAGGCCAACATCGACTATTCATTCAACCGCGTCACAGCCGATGCCTCGAACATCACCACTTACTTTCTTGACGGGGGAAACCGCATAATTACCGAAAACCGGAGCGGCACGGAACACCATCACTCATTGAGCGGTAAGTTCATCTATGAGCTTAACCAAAAAACGGCGTTCATCAACAATTCGCTCCAGACAAACATAGACTGGGATGATGTCAGCCTCGCTACAACCGGGTCTTTGCCCAACGGACAGTCTGCCAAATTGCCGGATTACTATATCAGTAACAAGTTCAAGATGATAAAACGCTTCAAAGGCAAACACTTAGTGACATTCCAGAGCGTGAACGAATGGGAATCATTGCCACAGACGCTGAATCTCGATATGAACAGTGAACGGTTCTGCCAAAATATCTCCGACCACGCATTTTATACCCATGAGAGCGCGGCTTACGCCTTTAATATAAAGGGGGTGACGCTGAGCCTTGAAGGAGGAATAAAAGGTTATTTCCGCTCGATGGACTCGCAGTTGCCAGAATTGCCGGTGGAACTTCCGTGGCTGACTGAAAACGTGGTAAACACCAACTATATCACCGTATATGCAACCCCAAAGTTTGAATACTGGGTGCGCCGGGTGAACCTGTCGCTCAATCTTCCCATCAGTTACGCCCATTATAATTTTGACAAGGCGATTGCGAACCGCGACGAGGTCTATTTCTCACCGTCGCTCAGTTTCAACTGGAAGCCTAACAACCGATTTTCGGGCACATTGCGCGGCGGTCTCGGACGCTCGCCGATGAATCTCAACCTTATCCATCCCGGACTCATAATGACCAACTACCGCACCCTGAAATCCGGCGTGGATGATTTCTACAACTCGTCGTCGCAGAACGTGTCTGCAAGCATCAGCTACAAACACACCCGCCACGGATTGTTCGCCAACGGCATGGTGATGCAATCGTGGTCACATGTGCCATACACTATGGCACAGCAGCTATACGGTGACTATGTGGTCTACAGCTACGCCGATGCCAAGAACGACAGCAAAATGTTGATGGCGATGGGCAGCATAGGAAAGACACTCGATTTCATGCGCGGAAGCTGCAATGTCAATGGCTCTTTCAACAGAAATGAATCGCGGTTGCTTTCGCAGGAGCAGTTTGTGAGCTCGGTCAGCACCAGCTGGAGCGTAGGCGGCAAGATAAACGGCAACCCCTGGCGGTGGCTCAGCTTTGACTACCGCATGGATTATTCGGATAGCCGCCTGGCGATGAACGGAAAAAGCGAGTCGTGGCGCTCTACGATGGAGAACGAACTGAGCCTGACGTTCATTCCGCACAGCAAATGGCAGTGGACCGTAAGCGGCGAGCATTACCGCAACGAGATAACGGAACACAATTTCAAGAATGTGGTGATGCTCGACACAAAACTGACCTATAGGCTAAGCAAGAGGATAGAACTTGTTGCCAGCCTTAGCAATATCCTTGATAAACGCAGCTACAACTACACTACATATTCCCAGCTATCTTCCTTCGAGAGCCAACGTATGCTCCGGGGCAGACAGCTAATGTTTTCAATAACATTAAGAAAATAAAAGACATATAAATATGAAAAAGATCCTCACATTTGTCCTGGTGTGCCTTGTGGCGGTGGCTATGTGTGCACAGGAAAATCTGGTTGTAAAATATAAGGTTTCCAGCCGAGACACCGACAGCGGACAACCTCGTTCCTATGACATGACTTTGGTGGCAAATCCAATGAAGTCGCTTTACTACAACACTATGAGTCTGTATGTAGATTCATGTAAATCGACCCCTGAGGGGCGTGCCACATTGCGTGAAATCCAAATGAAAGCATGGCGGGTGGTCCAACCGGACGGTACTGTGACGTACGATGGCCGCAAACTCGGTCTCGCTCCCGATAAAAAGCAATTCCTATATGTGGAAAAGGACCATGAAAAGGGGAATATCTGTGTCTATGACCTCAAATCAGATGAATTGTACCGGTACACCGAACCGTTTGGAGAGATGCAGTGGGAAATAGTCGGAGATTCGACAAAGACAAAACTTGGGTATGACTGTATTCTGGCGGTAGCGGACTATCACGGACGCCAATGGAGGGTGTGGTTTTCCACGGAAATCCCAATCCAGGACGGTCCATGGAAACTTCGCGGGCTTCCCGGCATAATACTTTCTGCCGATGGCGGTGACGGATTTATTATCGATGCTGTGGAAGTGGGAAAGACGTCACAGCCTGTCCCCGGTATGTATTCAACCAACGATTATGAGATGGGGGAACGACGCAAGATTCTTGCTGGGCATGAGCATTATATCAATAACCTTGAAGGAATGATGGCGGCCCAGGGTATTATGATGAATGGCGACGGATCTCCCGCCAATTTGCCAAAATATGACAGGAAAAGGCAGGCTTGGGAAACTGACTACTAAACTTACTTATGATGAAAAAGTTAATTATACCAGCATTTATGTGTATTGCGGCGATAGCAGCGGCACAACAGAAAGCAGACATAGAGGTAGGCTACACGGCCCACCATCCGAACATGCGCAACGGCAAGGATGATATGACAAACCAGTATATACTGCTGGCCAACGCCGAAGAGTCAAAGTTCTACTCCCCTAGGACGGAGTATATCGACTCGCTGACTTCCACACCTGACGGAATGGCCAAATATAATGAGATGACACGGACTGCTTTTCTCGGAGGAAAGATGGGAGATATGCCCCGTAGGGACGGCAGCTATTATGTGGTGAAATCGTGCCGGGACAACAAGTTTGTGTATTATGACAATGGCGGGCTTGAGAAATGCCGGTATGAGGAGGACATTCCAGAATGGGGATGGGAGATGGTCGATTCGGCAAAGACGGTACTCGGATATGAGTGTATCGCTGCGGTGACGGAGCTGCACGGGCGAAAGTGGACGGTGTGGTTCACCCTGGAAATCCCTGTCAGTGCCGGGCCGTGGAAGCTTGAGGGGCTTCCCGGACTTATACTGGAGGCTGAGGCCGAGGGCGGCAAGTACCGTTTCGTTGCCGATGGTGTGCAGCGGTCGGACAAGGATATCAGCCCGGTGTACATGGCCGATGAATATGAGAAGACTGACCGCTTGTCGTACCTTAGGGCCAAGCGCAGCTTCCTTGACAATCCGATGGGACAGATAAATGCGAAGTTCGCGGGCAAAATTTCTGTCAAATCGGCTGACGGGTCGGCGGAACGCATGTTCGTGCCGGCTTCTGTGGCCGACCTCATCGAGACGGATTACCATTAAGCATGCTGTCCCATAAAAAAATCAGCCAAGCTTTCCATTGAGGCGTTCTCGCGCTTGCCCGACCGGAGACGCCTTAACCTGATACAGCACTTAGATCCGCAATAGACAAAGAAGTCTGCATCGAATTACGATGCAGACTTCTAATTATATATATTCAAGGCTTTTTTTATTCGTCGCCGAAAGGATCTTCGCCTTCAGATTCACCCGGTTGCTCAACTATGTCTTCTTCAAATCCAGGTGCGTCGATATCCAAGTTCTCGTCAGCCCATCCTTCTATGTCAACATTGAAACGTATGTTTCCAACAAGGATAGGTTCTCCGGGCTTAACGGGGTATGTGGGATCGACATAGCCTGCGCCTGATGTGAAATCGAGGGTGTAGACATATCTCTTGCCTGCTTCCCATGAGCCCTCTACGGGAATTGCGGCCCATGCATAATCTTCTGAGTCTTCATTGAAAGGATATACCAGGGCGCCGTCTTTTGTTGTGATCTTGACAAGCACTGCAAGGTATGCGCCATTATTGGTGTTTTCCTTGTCACCGTTTCCGCCGTCCCAGTCCCAAGCTGTCAATGCCTGGGGTAGAAGCATTGCGTTTTCACCGCCGTTCATAAGCTCTTTGGCGTCAGTGCCCAATACGACAGCATCGTTGTAGGTCATAGTATAGGTCTTCTTGGCATCTTCACCCAAAGTCCACTTTGCTTCGTTGAAATCGAAGCTACCTTTTGAATCGACCATGGCGATGCGGACACCCTTTACCTCGTAATTATAGCCTGTGCTTGCGCTCTTGGCCTTGATAACAACCTGCGAAAGTGCGTGCTTGAAAGTAAGGAATACACCATCGGCGGCAGCTGATTCCCGCTGGTCAACGGCGCTTGCATAGATGATGTCGACCTGCTTTGTGATATCTTCAGCAGTTGTGAATTCGGAGATGACAACGTTTTTGTTTTCGCTGTCGGATGTTATGGTTGCACCCATATCAGCTGCAGAAGGGGCGTAGGCGTGGAAAGTGAGGGACGAATTGTCGCCGGGGAAATAATATTTCTCCTCTGAAAACCACATATTGGTGCTGCCCCCCTGAGTGAATTTAAGGTTTTCAAAGTAGGGGAATGCCAATTTGTTTTCATTGAAGGCTGTAACGAAAATCGAATCAAGGTTTTCGAGTGTCGTTTCAGTCGCACGGCTTGCGATTGCAGAGCGGAAATCGATGGCACGGCCCTTGTTGACTTCCAATACTTCGTCGTTAGAGCAAGATGTCATGACGGCAGCCGCAGCGATACCGGCCAATAATAGTTTTTGTTTCATAATAAGGATAATGATTAAAAATAAAAAATTTAATGATTAAATATTATGGATGTTATCGTTACTTACATTTCTATTCCGACGTCTACGTCCTGCCATTCGTCTATGGAAGGCTGGAATCCGCCATCTCCTTCGATCGGCTTTGGCAGGGGCAGATCTTCAAGGAGGATGTGGCCGCCCTCAAGAGGGTCTCCGCCGGAAGCCCCGTGCATCTGTGGAGTCACATCATATGTGTAGTACCATTTGCTGCCATCGGCAAGGATGGCATATATTGTCAGTGTATGTACGGCCGTCTGCGAAGGGCAGTGCCCGAATGTGAGCACTTTGCCTGTGATGGTCTTTCCATCGGAAGATATGCTGACATCAAATGGGATTGTGACGCGTTCGTCTGTCAATACCTTTGGGCCGAAACCAGGCAGTATTCCCCCGGACATTGAAGTGAGTGTACCTCTGACGGAGGTTACGTAACCGAGGTTCTTGGCGTTACGTATTTCGACTGTGTGCAGGTTCACGGACTTTTCGGGAAACAGTCTCAGTTCCTTTTCCTTGATATCGACGCCGCCTACGGAAAATGACTCCGCGCCTATATCTATATCTTCGGCATGGCTGCTCCACAGCCAGTCGGCAGCCAAGGCCACACGCTCATTCTCTGTGCCTTCCGCACGGGGGATCTCTGTCCTGCCTTTTTTCCGCGGATAAAAGTCGCTGAGCAGGTCAGTAGTCCTGGTAGTCACCTCAAAGGTCTCTCTACGGTCCGTATTGCGGCAGACAACGCCTTCGGTATCGCTGTTGATGCATATGGCAGAGTATTTTCCGATAGGGACACGTATCAGCCCTCCGGTCGCATTTCCGAAATCATGGCGTATGGGCATGCCTCCTCCAGCCGGTAACAGATATAGCGACATCGATTTTGGAGAAGCTGAAGGCGCTTTTTCCCAATCGAAAACGACATTGATGTATGTCACATGCGAATGATCATAGCACAGCTCATGGTGTTCGCATGCTGACAGCGTCCAGATGGCCGCAACATAGAGTATACGACTTAGAAAAGAGAATATTGCCGTTTTCATCGATTATCTCGTCCTATTATAATTATCTCGTCCGATGAGCCATATAAGACTGACCTCAGCCTTTGTCGGTCCAAGCCAACTGCGCATTCCCGTATTCTTCCATACATCGCAGTCGTCCAAATGCTGATACTTATAGTAGCGTCCTCCCATATATCCGATGCCTATCGAAAAGTCGATATTGATTCTGCGTCCGACAGGCAGGGTGTATCCATACTCCAATGCGGCGACATAACTTGGGTTGTCGAAGATTGCGCCCCGGGACTTGCCTCCCATGTAGCCGTACTTCCCAACACGGAAATCGTAGGACAGAAGTTGCCCGTAGATGCCAAAATGGTGTCCTGAAAAACGGGTCTGATCCAGGTAGCGGCGTATTCCAAGCTCCACTGCGCAAAAACGCCAGTATCTGTGCCGACGGCTGTTGCTCCACCATGCATGTGTGTAGGATACCCCCGCAGTCCATCCCCGGCTGATATGGAACTCGGCGGCCACGTTGGGCGCGAGCAGTGCATCGTAAAGCATGTTTGTCTTCAGTGCCATCCTGAAAGGAGGACGCTGCCGTGAGGATGATACAAAACCACCCGTTCCGGATTCTTTATATCCGGATAAATCCATGTCCTGCAACTGATGGTCTTCAGCTTTGGCTATGCAGACAAAAAGCAATGATATAAAAAACAGTGTAATTTTGCTGTTCATAATTATACCCGATTGTTTTCTGTTATTTAGTCGTCGGTTGGGGACAATCAGTGTCGTGCAGGCTATGCCACAGACTTAAAGACTGATCGATTTGTCCATGCAAACCTAATCTCTGTACCTAGTAGAATAATTGCGAATTTATAATTTGACGTTGCAAAATTAGTAACATATATTCACATCGCCCCTCCTATTTAACTATAATTAACTTAAATAAGGCGATATTTGAGGATTCATTAAAACTTAAAATTAGCATTGAATGTGGTTTGTATATATATGGGATACGATGGGGTATTTAGCTGGTGTGTAGGTTTTCAAGTGAAAATGCATTCCAGTGGTTCTTGTAAAGATGGTATTGAAAAGGGTGGGGCGGTGGCGGTATGGGGATTTTTTGCTAATTTTGTGGAGTTAAAATGATTCCGCATGAAGATTGGCAATATAGATTTGGGTGAGAGGCCGGTGATGCTGGCGCCTATGGAGGACGTCACGGACCGTTCCTTCCGTCTTATATGCAAGGAGCAGGGGGCGGACATGACTTATTCGGAGTTCGTGTCGGCTGATGCCCTTATCCGTAATATAGCCGCTACCACGCGCAAGCTGGCCATAGATCCGGGCGAGCGGCCGACGGCGATACAGATTTACGGGCGTGAGGTTGGGCCTATGGTCGAGGCCGCCAAAATAGTGGAGGCCGCCTCGCCTGACATAATAGATATCAATTTCGGCTGTCCTGTAAAGAAGGTGGCCGGGAAGGGCGCGGGCGCGGGCATGCTCCGCGATATCCCGCGCATGCTGGAGATAACGCGTGCGGTGGTCGATGCGGTCAGGCTTCCGGTGACTGTCAAGACGCGGCTTGGCTGGGACCATGAGTCGAAGATAATAGTGACGCTCGCCGAGCAGTTGCAGGATTGCGGGATACAGGCCCTTACGGTGCATGGGCGCACGCGCTCGCAGATGTATATCGGGGAGGACGATTGGGAGATGATAGCCCGCGTGAAGGAGAACCCTCGGCTGGTGATACCGGTGATAGGCAACGGCGATATCACTACCGGCAACGGTCTTGTGGAGGCTTTCGGCCGGTATGGCGTGGACGGCGTGATGGTCGGGCGCGCCTCGATAGGGGCGCCGTGGATATTCCGTGAGATGAAGGCGGCGCTTGCCGGCGGTGATGCCGGGGAGCTGAAGCTTGCCGGAAAGTTTGCGTTGCTGCGCCGCCAGATACGTGAAAGCGTTGACCGCATCGATGAATACCGCGGCATACTGCATATACGCCGCCATCTTGCGGCCTCGCCCCTGTTCAAGGGTATACCGCATTTCCGCGATACGCGCGTGGCCATGTTGCGTGCAGATACGCTTGCCGGGCTGGAAGAGATACTCTCGCATATCGAGAATAATATCATACCGGAAAATTCCTGAGAAGTATGGACGGCGGTGGTGAAGACTTGGCCCGGTGCGATGACCTTAAGCTGCGTACGGCCCGTACGATAAAGTGGAATGTCATTGACCGCGTGTCGTCGCAGGTGCTGTATGCCGTTACCCGGATAGTGCTTGCGCGTCTGCTGTCGCAGG
>VSPW01000004.1 GCA_009775535.1 Muribaculaceae bacterium | reverse complement strand
GCTGAATAAACATTTCTGTTACATAAAATATTACGGCGGATTTGGATTCATTCCATTTCCGCCGTAATTATTATTATGTATATCCGGTTGTCATATGCTTTGTGAGGAGAGAAATATATCATACATTTGCAGTAACAGATTTATCTGACTTACGTAATAATATAGTTATCAGTTTTTTGCTTCAGGCTCTTTTACTTAAACATTATGCCATCATGAGCACTATGGCCACTCCCCATAATATGAGTAGAGTGTTGCCAATGGCATATGTAACGGTATAGCCCATTGCTGGTATCGTACTGCCCAACTGTTCTTGTATTGCTCCCAGTGCGGCGGTCGTGGTGCGGCTTCCTGCACAGCATCCTAGGTTTATGGCAGGATGGAATTTAAATAATTTGGCGCCAAGGAATATTGAGATGATCAGTGGGAGTGATGTTGCCAGGACGCCCATAAAGAAAAGCATGAAACCCTCTTCCTTTAGGCCGCTTATGAAGGTGGGCCCGGAAGTTATACCAATTACGGCTATGAATGTATTGAGCCCTAGATTGTTAAGAAGCCATACAGATTGTTGTGGTATGAATCCGAAGGTAGGACGTTTGGACCTTAGCCATCCGAGAAGTAGGCCTGCAATGAGTGCCCCGCCACTAGTGCTTAGGCTGATTGGCACGCCGCCAAGATGTACGGTCAAAGCACCGATGATTCCTCCTAAGAAAATACCCAATCCTACAAATATTAGGTCCGTTTTTGTGGATTTGCGTTCGGCGTAGCCAATATTCTTTACGGCATTTTCCACTTCTCTTTCCATCCCTACGATGGTTATGTAGTCTCCGGCCATCAATTTAGTCTGAGCCATCACTGGGAGTTCCACGCCAGAGCGTGTTATACTATCAATAACTACACCGTACATGAATTTCTGTGCGCGCAAACGGTCTATTGTCATTCCAGCGACATATTTCTTTGAAATGATGATACCCAATTTCATTACGGGGAAATTGAGGAGTTCGGCATCATTGACTTCATCACCGATCCAGCTTTCATCCTCAATGACGTATTGCCGGCGTCCGCTCAATACAATTTCGTCCCCTTTTGAAATGCTTAATTCTGGTGTCGCATCCAACAGATTACCATTTGAGCGCACACGCTCCACGAACAGTCGTCTGCCCATGGACATAAGATGGGATTCTATCTCCTCGATAGTCTTGGGGGTAGAGAAAAAATCGGCAGACACCTTATAAGCCCTAAATGCTACCGGACGGTTGGCTATAATAAAGCCGGGGTCATCAGAGAGAGTGCTTTGGTTCATCTTTCTGGCCAATTCTGCAGTCTGTTCCCTTACCTTGGCAAGTCCGCCAAGCATTTTTGGCCCTAGATTTCCGAGTAGGTATGCCGATCCTATTGTGCCGAATACGTAGCATACAGCATAGCATACAGGTATAATGCTTATCCAGGCCTGTTTTTCGGCAGCTGATGCAGAGAGGGTGTTTATTGTATTGCTTCCTACTCCTATTACAGCGGAAATGGTCTGAGCGCCGGCCAATAGACCAACGGCCTCTCCAGGATTATAACCCATCACTTTGGCGCATATAAATGGGACAATTAGGCATAACAGGCACACCACTACAGCAAATCCAACCTGTTTCAGTCCATCGCCTTTGAGGGCCTGGAAAAACTGAGGCCCTACACTATATCCTATAGCAAAAAGGAAAAGGAGGAAAAAGACTGATTTTAGCGGTCCGGAAATAGGTATGTCCAGCTGCCCTACAAGCACGCCGACAAGCAGTACTGAAGTCACTGTTCCAAGAGAGAAGGATTTATATTTCAACTGCCCTATCCAGAATCCGATTCCGATTACAAGGAAAACTGCCAGGGCGGGGTTTGAACGTAATGTTTCGATAAGCCAGTCCATAAATAAAAGTGTTGAATTATGTATGCTTTTTTCAGTAAATTCACTAATAATAGAAAAACATATCATGTGTACAAAAAGTTAATGTCTTGTGCCTTAATTCTGATAAAACAATATTATGGGCTTTACAGTATGATTGGCGGAAAATGTGTAAATTTGCAACTCTAATGAATATAAAAAGACTGTAATATGCCTCAAGCAGAAGGAACATACAGGCAGGGAAGCAAGCGTCCTGCATATACTCAGGCGGCTGATCCGGTCGGCCGTATACAGCCGCGGGATCAGGAATTGGAACAGGCAGTACTTGGTGCGCTTATGCTGGAAAAGGATGCCTATACCACAGTTTGCGATATATTGAAACCTGAAAGTTTCTACGACCCCAATAATCAGAGGATATATGAGGCTATACAGGCGCTAGGTGCGGCACAACGTCCTATTGACATGCTTACCGTTGCTGAGCAGTTGCGTTTGGACGGCACGCTTGCCCAGGTAGGCGGTATGGCCTATATCTCTGAGCTTACGATGATGGTCACATCGTCTGCCCACCTGGAGTACCATGCCCGCATCGTGGCACAGAAATATCTTGCCCGTGAGCTTATCTCTTTTGCATCGGCAATAGAGGCTAAGGCTTTTGATGAAAGTAATGATGTCGACGACCTGCTTCAGGAAGCGGAAGGTCGTCTTTTTGAGATATCCCAGCGTAATGTAAAGAAGGATGTCACGCAGATAGATCCTGTCATCGGTCAGGCCATAGAGCAGATACAGGCGGCAGCAAACAGGGAATCAGGACTTTCCGGGCTTGAATCAGGCTATCACGACCTTGATAAGCTCACATCCGGGTGGCAGAATTCAGACCTTATAATAATCGCCGCCCGTCCGGCGATGGGCAAGACTGCCTTTGTATTGTCAATGGCCAAGAACATGGCGGTGGAATACAATACACCGGTGGCCATATTCTCGCTTGAAATGTCGAACCTACAGCTTGTTAACCGACTTATATCAAACACGTGTGAACTAGAGGGTGAAAAGATTAAGAGCGGACGTCTGTCGCAGATAGAATGGGATCAGCTGATGTCGAGGATAAAGCATCTTAATGGTGCGCCATTATATATAGACGACACTCCGTCCCTGTCGATTTTTGAATTGCGTACCAAGGCCCGCAGGCTTGTGCGGGAGCACCAGGTGAAGTTCATAATAATTGACTACCTCCAGCTAATGAATGCGTCCGGAATGAAGTTTGGTAGCCGAGAGCAGGAAGTGAGTATGATATCCCGTTCGCTTAAGCAGCTTGCAAAAGAGCTTAATATTCCGATTGTAGCGCTTTCGCAGCTCAACCGTGCCGTTGAATCGCGTACTGATGGCAAGCGTCCACAGCTTAGCGACCTCCGTGAATCTGGAGCGATAGAGCAGGATGCCGACATTGTATGCTTTATCCACCGCCCCGAATACTACCTGCATTCCGATCAGGATGCTTCCGGAAATGACATAAGGGGGCTTGCCGAATTTATTGTGGCAAAACACCGTAGCGGTAAGGTTGATGATGTGAAGATGCGTTTCCGGTCAAAATTCGCACGTTTCGAGAACTGGAACGATGGTGTGGACATGGAGAGCACTACAGTGCAGTCAAGGTTGAACAGTGACGACGCTTTTGCAGGTACGCCTACCGCTTTTTCGGGAGGTACGGCCGCTTTTTCATTGTCGCCTGACGACACGCCCCCTCCATTCTGAGCCTTATGTCAATGGACATAAAAATTTTGGTAAAAAGATAGGTAACGGTAAAAACCTTTTTTCAGAAATGGTTGTTAGTAGAGTATAAAAACTCAAACCACAACTATTTATATTATGAAAAAAGCTGTATTACTTATTACTCTCGCGCTTAGTAGCGTGATGGTTTTCGCCCAAAGAATTGACAAGAACGAACTTAAGCAGTTGAAAAATTTCTTGTCACAACCTGCTGAAAAGGACGCTACAAACGCCCAGGCCCTTAAGATCACGGATCTCAATGCTCCCGCTACATGGGAAGGTGTAACCATAGAAGGTGGCCACGTCACCGAAATCAAGTGGAAAGACAAAAAGATTGCCGGCGTTCTTGACCTTTCCGGTTTTGACAACCTCCGTTCGGTAGATGTATCCCGCAATAAGATTACGTCTCTGTCCGTTGCCGGTGACCAGATGTTGACCCAGTTGAACGCCTCGCGCAACCGCTTGTCGGAAGTCAATCTTGATAACTGCATCGCGCTTGAGAAGGTGTCCCTGAATAACAATCGCATAACGGATATTGAAATTGCAAATACAGGTGCGCTCAAGAATGTAAATGTTAGCAACAACTATCTTGTCGACCTCAATGTGTCAGGTATTGTATCACTTCAGACGCTTAATTGCCAGGGCAACCATCTGGAAAACCTCAAGGTGGACGGATGTACGGGACTTAAGAACCTATATTGTGGCTATAACAAGCTTACAAGCCTCAATCTGTTCGGAGTGGAGAACCTTTCCAATCTAAATGTGGATGACAACCGACTTACCACGATGATCATTTCCGGTCTTCCTCGACTCAGTACATTTGTATGCAGCGGCAACAACATGCAGACCCTCGGCGTCCGCGACTGCCGTAACCTTCTTGACCTAGTATGTTCATACAATGACCTTACTACCCTTGATGTGACAGGTTGCCAGAACCTGCTGTTTGTCGACTGCTCGTACAACGACCTTACTCAGTTGACACTAAGCAATCAGACTTTCCTGCAGCGCCTGCTGTGCAATAACAACCAGCTACAGTTGCTTGATGTGTCGTTCGACTCGGCCTTGACCTATATCAACTGCCGTTACAACATGATCACCGATCTCCGTACAATCGGATGCAACAACCTAAACATGATTGCCTGTCAGTGGAATCCTTAATGGTTTTCCCGCAGTAGGAGATAAGGATATACAATACAGTGACTTTCCCCCGCCTCTCTGAGGCATAGACCGGGCCGGGTGCAATCTGCAAAGAATTGCACCCGGCTTCGTTGAAACATGGGATATTATTGCTAATTTTGTAGTCATAATAAAGATTCCACAAGTATCGTATATGTCGACAGCCCTATATGCAGATGTGATTTTGCCGTTGCCGCTAAACGCCACTTTCACATACCGTGTTCCAGATGAATATGCCAGCATAAAGGCAGGATTCAGGGTCATAGTGCCGTTCGGAAGTAAGAAATACTATACAGGTATAGTGGCATCGACATCGGTTATAGCCCCTACTGGGTATGAAGTCAAGGATATTGCCATGGTTCTGGACAATGCACCGATTGTGATACACCCGCAGTTGAAGTTCTGGCAGTGGATAAGCGATTATTACCTTTCTTCGATAGGTGATGTGTATAAGGCTGCTGTACCTGCAGGACTTAAATTGGAGAGTGAGACAGAGGTTACACTTAATCCCGATGCTGAGCCGGACGAAAGGGCGTCCCTTGGAGAGAGGGAACTTATGGTGGTGGCTTTGCTGGAAAGCGAGGGGCGTATGTCGGCCGGACAGATTGGTAAGCGTACAGGTTTCCGTAATATGGAGGCGCTGTTGTCGCGTTTGATCGACAAGGGGATAGTGGCCGTTGCCGAAAAGCTAGTTGAGCGCTACCGCACTCTGACAGAAAGTTATGTGCGCATATCTATGCCTAAGGACAATCCAGAGGCAATGCGTGATGCGTTTTCTACAATAGGGAGTGCCCCTAAGCAGCAGTTGGCCTTTATGACGCTTTTGCAGCTCAGCGGGTTTAATCGCCGTGGACAGGAACTGTCGGAGGTGAAGAAAAGTGATCTCTTGGAGAAATCAGGTGTGACTGCGCCGGTTATATCCGCCCTTGAGAAAAAGGGTGTGGTTGAGGTCTACAAAAAAGAGGTAAGCCGTTTTAAGCACACGGGTGTGCTTAGTCCTGATCTTCCAGAGCTTTCCGGTGCTCAGGCCGAAGCCCTTGACGGGATCCATAAATCTTTAATGGACCATGCCATAACGTTGTTACATGGTGTGACATCGAGTGGTAAGACGGAGATATACATACATTTGGCTGACTATGTACTGAGGCAGGGCAGGCAGGTGCTTTATCTTGTGCCTGAGATTGCCTTGACCACACAGCTCACAAGAAGGCTGCAGCGTGTGTTTGGAGATAGGGTGGTGATATACCATTCAAAGTTCAGCGATGCGGAACGGGTGGAAATATGGAGGCGTATGCTTGGCAGTCATGAACCATGTGTGGTTGTGGGTGCTCGGTCTTCGATATTCCTGCCGTTTTCCGGGCTTGGGCTTGTGATTGTTGATGAGGAGCATGAGTCAAGCTACAAGCAGTTTGACCCTGCTCCGCGATATAATGCCCGTGATGCATCCATGGTCCTTGCGTCTATGCATGGGGCAAAAGTCGTGCTAGGCAGTGCTACCCCATCGGTGGAGACTTATTACAAGGCGGAGTCTGGACGATATGGGCTTGTCAGTCTTATGGAGCGTTATGGTGATGTGAAGTTACCTGAGGTAGAAGTGGTCGACATGAAGTTGGCAAGGAAGCGATTGCAGGTTGACGGAACATTTTCCATGGCGACAGTTGCTGCAGCCCGTGAAGCCCTTGACCGTGGTGGGCAGGTGATCTTTTTCCATAACAGGCGTGGATATGCGCCGTTTGCAAGGTGCAAGGCCTGTGCATTTGTGCCTAAGTGTGAGAATTGCGATGTGTCGCTTACATACCACCGGCACACAAACCGACTTGTGTGCCATTACTGTGGTGCCACATACCAGATACCCACTGTATGTCCGGTGTGCCGTGAGCCTGAGATTGAGATTGTGGGCTACGGGACGGAGCGTGTTGAGGATGAAGTAGAACGTATATTCCATGGCCGGCGGATTTTGCGGATGGATCTTGATACCACACGGAGCAAGGAGGCATATGGTTCGATAATAGATGACTTTTCTGCCCACAAGGCCGATATATTGGTAGGCACACAGATGGTCACCAAAGGGCTTGATTTCGGCGATGTCAGTGTTGTGGGCATATTGAATGCCGACCATATAATCAATTTCCCTGATTTCCGGTCATCGGAGCGTGCCTTCAATATGCTGGAACAGGTGGCTGGACGCGCTGGACGCAGGAATACGGTAGGCAAGGTGCTTTTGCAGACCTACCAGCCGGAATTGCCTGTCATGGCCGATATATGTGCTCACGATTACCGGAGCTACTATAGCCGTGAGATAGAGGAGCGCAGGCTGTTTAACTATCCGCCATTCACACGTGTTATATATATATACTTGCGCCACCGCCAGTGTGATGCGCTGGTCGATATAGCGGCCCGTTATGCAAATGAGATGCGTATATTGTTTGGTTCGCGCGTGAGCGGTCCTGACGAGCCTATGGTTGCAAGGGTGCAGTCTTTGTATATCAGGAAAATAATGCTCAAGGTTGAGACAAATGCATCGATGAAGAAGGTCAAAGGCATATTGCTTGACCTTTATGTGCGGATGTCGGCTTTGTCAGGATTTAAGGGTACGGTTGTGCATTACGATGTAGACCCTTATTAGGATTTTGAATGTAATTAAAATATAAATACTCAGATATTATGAAAGTTGGAGACCGCGCCCCGGAGGTTCTGGGATATGACCAGGACGGGCATGAAATCAAGTTGAGCGACTATGCCGGCCGCAAGCTGGTGCTTTATTTTTATCCAAAGGATAGTACATCGGGCTGTACAGCCGAGGCTTGTAGCTTACGCGACAGCTACAGTGAGCTGCGTGAGGCCGGATATGAAGTAGTGGGGGTCAGTGTCGATTCCGCTAAGTCGCATCAGCGGTTCATTGAAAAAAACAGCCTCCCGTTCCCGCTTATAGCCGACGTTGATCATAAGTTGGTGGAAAAAATGGGTGTGTGGGGTGAAAAGTCCATGTATGGGCGTAAATATATGGGTACATTCCGTACCACATTTATAATTTCGCCTGACGGGATAATAGAGAAGGTGTTCACCCCGAAGGAAATCAAGACCAAGGAGCATGCAGCACAGATACTCTGACGGTGGCGGTACGCAGAACATGCGCCGCCGGCGTGTCTTGTCATGGATGCTTGCCGGAGTGGGCGTCTTGTGCCTTGTGCTTGCTGTGGGTGGGTACATGGTATGGCGTTATGTATCAATGCCGTTCAGTGCGGAAGAGCCTGTGAGGATATACATTCCCAGCGGGGCTTCTGGCGAGGATATTCGTGGCATACTTGAATCTAGTACAGGTGCAGGATATGGCGGCAGGGTGTATATGCTATGGAAGAAGATGGATGGCACACCCACACGTTCGCATGGCAGTTATGTGATAGATCCTGGCATGAGCGCAGTAAGTGCCGCACGCATGATATTGCAGGGACGTCAGACACCAGTAAGGCTGACTTTCAACAATATCAGGCTGATGTCACAGCTTGCAGCAAGGGTAGGGCGTGTGATGGAGGCTGACAGTGCCGGATTCATGGCCGCGTTGACGGAAGAATTGTCTGACGCTTACAGCAAGGCGGAATATCCTGCGGCATTTGTCCCAGATACATATGAGTTCTATTGGACAGCTCCGGCAAGTGATATCGTGGACTTGCTGGTGGCGCACCGAAATAGTGTGTGGACGCCTGAAAGGCAGAAAAAGGCAGAGACCAAGGGGCTTACGCCGGTACAAGTCGCCACGGTGGCTTCGATTGTAGAGGAGGAGACCGTAAAGGCTGATGAACGTCCCAAAGTGGCGGCTTTGTATCTAAACCGATTGAAGAAAGGCATGAAACTTCAGGCCGACCCTACAGTGAAGTATGCTATAGGCGATTTTTCATTGAGGCGTATCACAGGCCGTCATCTTGCGGTGGAGTCACCATATAATACATACCGGATTGCCGGACTTCCACCAGGGCCTATACGTATACCTGAATTATCGGCCATTGATGCTGTGCTCGACGCTCCCGCTACAGACAATCTTTATATGTGTGCCCGCGAGGATTTTTCGGGATACCACAACTTCACATCATCCTATGCCAGGCATCTTGAAAACGCGCGGCGGTATCAGGCAGCGCTTGACCGCCGCGGAATAAAATAGATTCCTAGACAGACATAAAACCAATCATCACATTATAAATGGACAAGTTGAGATTCATAATATCAATGGCCATATTGGCTTTAACGTTTCCGGTTGTATCAATGGCCGAAGAGGCAACACCACAGGAACAATTCACATACCGACCCGCGGTAAATGGTACACTGCGTACACGGTGGGAGATGGAGACAGGCAGTGGGGAGAGCCGTTTCCAGGTGCGTAATGCCAGGCTGTCGGTGAAAGGCAAAATAGCTCCGGTTATAGACTATTTCTTTAATACAGACCTATGTGACCGTGGCAAGATAAAGATACTTGACGCATGGGGGCGTTTGCAGTTAGCCAACGGCCTGGCCATACAGGCCGGTCAGTTCCGTATGCCATTTGGTGTTGATCCGTTCCGTGGGCCAGATGCCTATTATTTTGCAAACCGTTCATTCATAGGGAAGCAGGTGTGCAATGTGCGGGCAGTCGGCGCAAAGTTGACATATACATTGCCTAAAGTGCCGCTGACTTTTGAGGTCGGGGCATTTAACCCGACTTCCATTTCTGATCATGATTCGTGGAACAAGTCGATGGCTTATGCAGGAAAGGTCGTATACCGTCTGGGAAATGTCAAGATAGAGGCCGGGGCTCAGACATTGTCACCAGATTCGGTGCGTGTCAACTTGTTGGAAGGGTGTGTGTCGTGGTCGGCTGGACGCTGGATTGTAGAAGGAGAGTACATGAACAAGCACTATACAAATAGTGCGCATGCTACTTGCCACGCCTGGAATTTATTTGCCGACTATCATTTCCCGGTAAAACTGGGGTTTATGAACCGGATGTCAGTGCAGTGCCGATACGATGGATTAATGGACCACAGTTCCGGTGTATGCGACAGTGAGACCAGACTGTTATATACCACCGACCCTGCTCGTAATCGTGTGACCCTTGGTTCTACATTGAGTTATGTCCACAATAATCTCCATGCCGACATCCGTGTTAACTATGAAAAAAATTTTTTCCATAGCGGTGTGCAAGAGCCCAAGGGAGAGGGTGACAAGGTTGTTGTGGAGTTGGTGATACGTTTCTGACCGATATAATAGGGTGTTCTGTCATAAAATATGGTAGTTTGAACCAAAATAGACAACTGCCGTTAAACTTTTAGTCACGGAATCTTTCTAAATAAGAAATGATATACGAACCCGTTCAAATCACTCAGAAATGAATAGAATAATACGTACCGTTACAGCCATACTTCTTTGCGGGATGCTTTGTTGTCCTGTGGTAGAAGCTCAGGGACGCCGTCCAGGCAGGACTGAACACAATACTGTAAATAATAATCATGGAGGTCGTCCTGGTGGATCTTCACGTCCCAACCGTCCCGGCAATGGCGGCAGCCACAATCCCGGGAACAATAATCCGGGCCGTCCCAACCGTCCCGGCAACGGCGGAAGCCACAATCCTGGGAACAATAATCCGGGCCGTCCCAACCGTCCCGGCAATGGCGGTAACCACAATCCCGGGAACAATAATCCGGGCCGTCCCAACCGTCCTGGCAACGGTGGTAGCCATAATCCCGGGCGTCCGGAAAGGCCGCTGCCAAACCACCGTCCCAATCATCCCAACCGTCCTAATCGCCCAGGACATGGGCATATTGGCCACCGTCCGCCGCATGCCGGGCTACCATCACGCCCCCACCTGCCGCCTATGCGTCCGTTCCGCCGTCCTGTACCGCCGCCAGCATGGCGTCCTGTCGGGCATTATCCTGTGTTGACCACGGTGTTGGGCATTTCGTTCGGCACAGCCCTCAATTTGTCAATCAACGCGCTAGTCAATAGCGGTTACGATGTTGTAGGATATGGCGATAATATGGTGTTCCTGACCAATGTGCCACAGCTCAATGTATATTGGCCTGATGCCACGCTATATTATGGCCCTGGAGGAGGGCTGGTGTCTTCACAATTTGTATATTCAACTCCTTATAACGACATGGCGCGGTATAATACAGTATATTCACGGCTTGTGAACCTTTATGGGTTACCTGTGAGCTATAACAATGCTGGTACAACGCTGAGCGCCTCTTGGTTTGGGCAGAATGGTCAGTTTGTGAGCTTGAATTTCTCTCCGCAGTACACATCTGGCGGTCAGATGCACTATTTCACCACACTTTCATTCGGAAATTAAGTATTACCGTACAGGTAAGCTAAATAATTATAGGAATATTATCAATGCCGGCATCGTTTGATGTCCGGCATTGATTCAATCTACCACCATAGACATAGCGGTATACCGCGTTAGGGATAGATACAGCAAGTTGCTACTTCTGAAGTATGCCGATTTATGATATCGGGATTCAAACTTAGAAATAGATGATAGCATTAAATTATGTCTGTATGATGTATATGAGAAAAGCGCTCCCTGTAATGGGAGCGCTTTTGTGTGTTTATTTGTATTAAGATCTGGTTTTATGCTTAAGGGATTAGTTTCAGTGTTGCAGGGATATAGTCGGTGTAGTTGGCTTCGCGGAGAGCTTTGGCGGCTTCCTTGTCGGTCTGGAGACCTCCCCATGCGTTGTCGTAGCATTCGGCGAGGCGCTTGGCTGATACCTGCGAGAGCTGTGACTGGCTAAGAACCTGTTTGTACAGGGCAACTGCCTGTGTGTAGTCCTGTGCAACGCCGCGTCCTTCGTAGTACATGTCGCCTAGATAGCATTGTGCTTCAGGCATTCCGGCTTCAGCGGCCTTGGTGATTAGCGCTACGGCTTCTTTCATGTCCTTTTCTGTGCCTTCACCTGATTCAAGCATCTTGCCAAGGGTGAATTGGGCCAGTGCATCGGTCTTGGCTGCGTCCTTAAGGAGCTTGATTGCCTTCTTGGGATTGGCCTTTGGGTTTTCCTTGTCGGCCATCACAATTGCCTCCATAGTCTTGGCAAGAGGCATCTTGCTTTTGCCGAATGTCTTGAATGTTGAAATGGCCTTTTCGTAATCGTGGTCGTTAAGATATGTGTCCATGCCCTGCAGGTATGTACCAAATGGGGTGTCGAGCCATGTATCCTCCTGTCCTGGAGCAAATTTCTTCTCAAACTGGCGGTTGTATTTCTGCGCTACGGCTTCGGATAGCCAGTAGAGTGCCTGTGGATAGTTGACGTCTACGCCTTTGCCGTTGATGCAGTTCTGTGCGGCAGCCCATTGAGCGGCGCCTACACCTCCGGCGGCAGCGCGTTGCGTCCACATGGCAGCGTTTTCATCGTTTTGTGTAACCCCGTTGCCAGTCTCATAGCAGATGCCAGCCTGGTATTCAGCCATTGGAAATCCGGCCTGTGCGGCACGCAGGATATAGTTGAAACCTTGTTCGGCATCGCGCTGGATTCCTGTGCCGTCAAGCATCATCTTGCCGTACATGTATGTGGCATTGATGTTGCCGTTTTCCATTGCGCGCTTGAACCATTTTGCGGCTTCGGCCGGCTTTGCGGAATTGCGCATAAGCAGGGCCAGGCGCAACTGTGCCGGGACAGAGTTCTTTTCGGCAGCGATAGTGTAGTAGTGTATGGCCTTGTCTGTATCGCGTCCTGTACCTACACCATCCTGGTAGCAATGTCCTACGAATATGGCGCTGAACACGTTGCCACCATCGGCTATCTTTTCCTGCTGATGCAGCAGGGCTTCGTTGCCTTTCTTAAGTGAGCGTTCATAGAGCTTGACAGCTTTAAGTGAGTCGGCTTCAACGCCGTTGCCGAACTGGTAGCACAGTCCAAGGTTGCCGATGGCCAATGGAAAATTCTGTTTTGCGGAGCGGGCCCACAGCACAGCTGCTTTATTGTAGTCCTGGGGAAGTTTGTCTTTAAACTGTCCTGTGTATAGCCATGTGGCCAGTATGTTCTGGGCACGGGCATCACCTGCGTTTGCCTGAGTTATCACTGTGTTTATGCTGTCGTTTGTTACCGTAGCTGCCTGCTGTGAGCCTTCGGTAGCGGAAGCGGCGTGAGCAGTCCCTGTTGTTGCAACTGCCGCTATGGCAACTGCACCGGCTAAAATCCAGTTTCTCATTTATATATCGTTTGTAAGTTTTTTATACGATTGGTTCAAAGTCGTTAAGGATGATGTCGTCCGCGAGATCTTCCATGTTGTCATCCAGCCCACCCAATCCGATATCGGCGAGCTCTTCGCCAATAATCACATCGTCGGATGATTCTATTTCCGGTTCTAAGAGTATATCTTCGATATCAGCCTCGGCTACTTCTGACTGTGGCATTATTATTTCCACTATCTCAGGCTCTTCTATGGCTACTGTGGTTTGGCCTTCTTCTACTAAAGGCAAGGGGTTGCCTTCGTTGTCCACAAGTTCACCGGCCACTATATCGGCGGCAACGACCGTTTCCTGAACTTCTGGGGTGATTTCCTGCTGTACGGTTTCTTCCTGTACGAGGGTTTCTGGTGTGCGCTGTGGGCGGGACGGGGATGCCGGAGTGGGAGCTTCCTCGATTATTTCATCTTCGATATCGATATTGTTGTTTATCATGTCAATGGCGGCCTCGACACCGAATGCTGTGGCGCCTCCTGCTATACCGGCAGCACCTGCTATGCCGGCAACTTTAGCTGCTGATGCCTTCTTTTCTTTCTTTGCCTGTTCTTCTTGCTGGGTGTCCATGCTATCGAAGTCTTCAAATGCCTTTGTTTCCATAGTCGTTATATTTATTTGGTTGTTGAAATCGTGATTTGTTTTTTGTTTATTTTTTGTGGTTTTCCTTAATCAGTTCCATATCGGTCTTTCCCATCCTAATCTTGTCGCCGATGGTGAGGAATATGCTTTCGCCGGGCATAAGCCGCTTTCCATTGACTGTGACTGGGTTGACAGCCTTCATTACCGTGAAGTTGAATTGGTTGTCACCATCATGCCCGTTGAAGACTTCAAGCCGTACGGAGCGTCTGCTTACGGTCACATCTCCTGATATAGGTATTTCCGGCTGGTTCTCCGAGTCTTCACGCCCGATGGTATAGTTGCCATTTTTTAGGGTATAGTCCGTCTTTATGTCTGGGAGGAAGCGCCTTTTTGTGAATACCCTCAGAGCTGTTGATATCTTTGGGGAGTCTTCGCTGTCGAACTGTTCAAACTCCTCCTCAAATGAATCATTGCCAATGCTTACCAATTCGGTCTGTGGGGTAGGGCGGTCAACAGATACGGAGATATTGCCTTTGCATTTTGGGCATGTGACCTTCAGTAGGTTGCGTCCACCTCCTTTAAGACATATATTGTATCCGCCGCAGTGCGGACATGGGAAGCTTTATATGTCATCAGGTGTCTCTTCGACAGGAATCCGCTTGGTCGGTGCTCCGGAGTTGTCGGCTGGAGCGAATGCATTGGCCGGTATCTGCATAGGGAACTGCTTCTTGCATTTCGGGCAACCTACCTTTACGATGCCAGGCTTGTCGGGGCGGTACATCTTGAAGGGGTGGCGGCATTCCGGGTTAGGGCATGTGACGTTCAATATCGGTCTGTCGGTTTCGGACATCGTTGTTGTTGGTTTTAGGATTGGGTCGTTATATGGCTTTTGTGATATGTGGGAATGTATCAGGCGAGGTCGATCATGTCGTCCATGTATGTGGCATCGGTCAGGGGTTGGTCTATATCATCGTTCTGGGCCAGGTATTCGGTTGATGGGGTTAACTCCATTTCCACGTCATCTACTGTGAGCAATGGTGCTTGTCCTACGCTGTAACCATCAAGGGTTGCCATGTCATCGAATACACCGTCACCATCAACATCAACTATCATTCCCTCGAAACCGTTGTCCATCTGGAATGTGGCTGCAGTAAGCTCTTGTCCATCAACGGTGTATACGGTGGTGAGCTCGTTGAATTGGAATACTTCCATACCATCGATATCGGAAGGGTCTATTTCTTCTACTGCTAGGATCTCATCAACGACATCATCTGGATTCTCTTCTATTTCTGGAAGTTCGACAATCTCTTGTTCCTGCCCTGTTTGTGAAGTAGTTCCAGTTGTGCCGGTGGTATTTGTAGTCTCGGGTTCTGTTTCTGTTATCGGCGTAACTTCGATGTTATTTTCGGTAGCTTGTTCCTGTTCAGGATTCTGTGGGGGATTAGGCCGATGTGGGTGCTGCTGTGGTGTTGATTGTGTTTCGGTTTGTGTGGATTGCGACTCTACCGCTTCCTGCACATCGTCTTCATTGTGCTCTACTTTATCGGATGCGAAAGCCATGCTCCCACCTATTCCGGCAGCAGTCCCTACGGCAAAGCCTGCTCCAGCGGTTGCAGTCATGGTGGCCTTTGAGTTACCGGACTTTTTGCTGGCTAACGGATTGTTCTCTGGATTGATGTACATTGTGTCGTCGCTATTGGTATTCATAGTCTCGGATTGTTTATTGATTTGATGTGATGATTCTGATTGATTACATTGCAAAGATATGCCATCAGCAATGGGGTTTGCAAATTTTTAGGATATTAATGGACGAGTGGTATAAGGTTTTATGTTGAAACTTCGATTTTCAGTGACGAAACATGAGTACTATTCCTTCCAGTCGAAAATTACTTTGTCATGCATGCCTTTTGGGGCGATCAGTTGAGGGTGCTGCCCCTTTAGGGAGCGCCTGGTGACATCGGCATGGATATATTTAAATAATTCCAATACAGTTATTTCCTTGTTGTGGTCGTAGTCGCATTTGCCTCTCAAACCTTTCAGCAGGGCCTGTGTGAAAAAACCTTGTCCGACCCATGCAGCTTCCTTTGATGTCTCTGTGGGGCGGCATGATACGAAGTATGCATGCCCATCATGGTTCGACAGTGATGCGGTGCTCTGTACTGTAGTGCCGGAAGCAAGTGTTCCAGCGAAGCAGGCATCAATGAAACAGATGACATCTGAGGCCTTTGTGGTGTTGAGTATATTTGCGATTTCGGTATAATACAGCGGTTTGATGTCGCTTGTCAGCAGGTAGCCTTTGTTGCCGTGTCCGCTGAAGTAGAAGATTATGCGGTCGCCGTTTTGTGCACGGTTGCATATTGCGCGCAGTTTTTCAAGGATGTTGTCGTGATTGGCGTATGTGCTTGTCAGCAGGGTGATGTCCTTTGTCTGTTTTGACAGCAGCTGTTTGAAAGCTTTCGCATCCTTTGTGGTTTGGCTCAGGTTTGCGTCCTCGACTCCATAGTTCGATACTCCAGCGATTAGGGCAAATGTACGTGCGTTGACGGATAAAGTATCGGTAGTAACTAGTATTAAACAGATAATCAGTGTGTTGAAAAGTCTTTTCATAAAATATATGTAAATAATTTTTGTGTGTCGGTCTTACATTGCCCGGCATGCCGAGCATCTGAGGTTGGATACATCGTAATCAGACATAGGACGTCCGCAGTTGGGGCATACCACCAGCCGCTGGCGTCGCTGGCGTATCTTTTTGAGCTTTTGCGGATCTTTGAAGAACAGTTGTCCTACAATGAGGCCCGGTGCCATTATGGACAAGCGTATAGCGATCATTCCGACATCCGTACCACCAGGGATGAGGAAGCTCAATGCGAATCCGGCGAGCGGCGCCCATTTGGCAATCTTGGAGTGCTTGAGGTTCTTTGCCTCGCGCTCGTCCTCGGCGGCTTTAAGCTTTCCGTGCAGATGTTTCATGTAGCGGAACTCATATGCAAGCGAGTTCGGCTTTTCCGGATCATTGAGCACGCGGTGTGCCATGAATGTGAAACTGTTAGGTCCTGCAGGGCCTAGCCTTATTAGGTCGGTTGGCTGTATCTGGCATGTGCGAATCCGCTTGAAGTCCCCATCGGCATTTCTTACGTATACTCCGTTGCCTTCTTTTGGTGTCTTTAGGTCTTTAACAGTCCATTTGCCGTCATCGTTGATGGTTATCTGGGCATGTTCGCTGTGCACACGTGTGAGAGCTGCCTGTATTTCAAAAGGTTGTGTGCCATTACGTCCTATTATGAATTGTTGTGGCATGGAATCATTTATTCATTGATGCGAACGTGTCGCTGATTTTATTTTTATATACTTTTAGAAGTTCTTTGGGCACTGACAATGAATATGAGTTGTGTCCTCTGTCGCTCAATACTACCTTCTGCTTGCACATGCTTATGCTGCTTAGGTAGGCCTGGTTTATGATAAGGCTACGCCCGAGGCGTACGTACAGTCCTGGGCGGTTTTTAGGGTGTGCGGCCCGGAGCATATCTTCGACTTTGGAAAGCCCCATGGTGAGCATCATTGACTGGCCTCCTATATAAGTGAGGCGTGTATAGTTGCCGTTGGCTTGGAGAAATGCAATTTTTTCTATGTCTATTAGAAGCAGTTCATCGCGTGAGTTGAGACAGATATTAGGCATGTCGCTTAAGGTGATAATAAGGTTTATACATGAAGAAAGGTCTATTAACTATGTGTTTGCAAAAATAAGCAAAATTCCACTAAAAACCTAAAAACATTGTGTAAACTTGTGCGAGGATTTTCATGTATGTCGTTTTATTGTAAGCCTTAGTAAAGGCAGACAGGCTGCCAAAATCAAAGTGGCAGCCTGTCTTGATTGTTATGGTTTGTCATGTGGACGGGGTCAGTATTCGTCCCAACCCCTGATTTCAATGTCGTCAAGTGTCATTGATGTGAAAGCATTTATAAATGCAGACGCAAGCCGTGCGTTTGTGAGGAGTGGGATATTTAGATCAATGGCGGCCCGGCGTATCTTGTACCCGTTTGAGAGTTCGGCGGATGAAAGGTTCTTGGGTATGTTCAGTACAAGGTCAACTTCTTTATTATGCAGCAACTCAAGAGCCTGTGGCTGACAGTCGGACTGGCTCGGCCAATATACCCGTATTGCAGGTATGCCGTTGTCGTTAAGGAACTGGTGTGTGCCTGATGTGGCATATATCTTGAACCCGTTATGGTGGAGGCGTTGTGCCGCATCAAGCATTGAGGCTTTCTGTCTGGCAGTTCCGGTGGATAGAAGTACGGCTTTGTGTGGCACTTTAAGCCCTACAGACAGCATAGACTTCATTATGGCTTCGGAAGTGTCAGTGCCGATGCATCCGACTTCGCCTGTGGATGTCATGTCGACACCCAATACGGGGTCTGCTCCCTGCAGGCGTGAGAAGGAGAACTGTGAAGCCTTTATCCCGACATAGTCGAGGTCGAAAGCATTCTTGGCAGGCTTCTCGACTGGAATGCCGAGCATGATCTTGGTGGCAAGCTCTATGAAGTTTATCTTTAGGACCTTTGATACAAATGGGAAGCTCCGGGATGCGCGCAGGTTGCATTCTATCACCTTGATGTCGTTGTCCTTTGCCAGGAACTGTATATTGAACGGTCCGGATATATTCAGGGCCTTGGCAATTACTGATGACACCTTCTTTATCCGCCTCAAGGTTTCGACATACAGTTTCTGCGGAGGGAACTGTATGGTGGCGTCACCGGAATGTACGCCGGCAAATTCAATATGCTCGGAGATGGCGTATGCCTTTATCTCCCCGTTTTGTGCCACAGCGTCCATTTCTATCTCTTTGGCGTCCTGGATGAATTCGCTTACAACGACGGGATGCTGTTTGGATACGTTTGCAGCAAGGCGCAGAAACCGGTCGAGTTCCCCTTCGTTGGAACATACGTTCATTGCCGCCCCAGAGAGCACGTAGCTTGGGCGTACAAGTACAGGAAACCCTACTTCTCCTATGAAAGAGTGGATGTCTTCAAAGCTTGTAAGCTCCCGCCACCGCGGCTGGTCTATTCCCATACGGTCAAGCATGGCTGAAAATTTATGGCGGTCTTCTGCATTGTCTATGCTTTGGGCAGATGTGCCGAGTATGTTTACACCCTGGCGATACAGGGGCATCGCCAGATTGTTGGGAATCTGCCCGCCTACGGATACGATTACTCCGTGTGGCGATTCCAGATCGAGGATGTCAAGGACACGTTCAAATGTAAGCTCATCGAAATAGAGCCTGTCGCACATGTCGTAGTCGGTAGATACTGTTTCCGGGTTGTAGTTTATCATTACAGAGCGCCATCCTTGCTTCTTGACCGTTATAAGGGCGTTTACAGAACACCAGTCAAATTCCACTGAGCTTCCTATGCGGTATGCTCCTGACCCGAGAACCACTATCGAACGGCGGTCATGGGTATAATTGATGTCGTTCTGGCTTCCGTTGTAGGTTAGGTAGAGGTAGTTGGTGCGTGCAGGGTATTCTGCGGCAAGGGTGTCGATCTGTTTGACTACAGGGACGATACCTGATGAAAGACGGCGCTGCCGTACGGCAAGGACCATTGACTCTCCATCGTGCATCGAATGCTTGAATATAGATCTTCCTATCTGGAAATCGCTGAATCCTTGACATTTTGCTAGTTTTAGAAGCCCGTCAGGGAGTTCGTCCAGAGTGTTGTGGCATTCAAGCTCCAACGATGTCGCGATGATGTTGTGTAGCTTATACAGAAACCATTTATCTATCTTGGTGAGGTCGTGTATCTGTTCTACGGTATACCCTTCGTACATCGCCTTTGCTATTACAAATATACGTTTGTCGGTCGGTTCTGACAGGGCTTTGTCAATGTTGGGGATTGATATTTCATGGTTTGCAACAAAACCGTGCATACCTTGTCCGATCATTCGTAGTCCTTTTTGGATGGCTTCTTCAAATGTACGTCCGATGGCCATTACTTCACCTACAGACTTCATTGAAGAGCCTATTTCACGGCGGACGCCATGGAATTTGCCTAGGTCCCATCGAGGTATCTTGCAGACGATATAGTCGAGTGCCGGTTCAAAGAATGCGGTAGTATCCTTTGTCACGGAATTCTTGAGTTCAAATAGTCCGTAACCTAGTCCCAATTTTGCAGCCACGAATGCGAGCGGATAGCCAGTGGCTTTTGAGGCTAGTGCAGACGAACGGCTTAGGCGAGCGTTGACTTCGATTACCCGGTAGTCCATCGAAGACGGGTCGTAGGCATATTGTACATTGCATTCGCCTACTATGCCGATGTGGCGGATGATCTTGATTGCCAATTGGCGCAGGTAGTGGTAGTCATCGTTGGATAGTGTCTGGGATGGGGCTACGACTATGCTTTCTCCTGTGTGTATGCCGAGAGGGTCGAAGTTTTCCATGTTGCATACTGTGATGCAGTTGTCATAGGAGTCGCGTACCACCTCATACTCCACTTCTTTCCATCCTTTCAGAGACTTTTCAACAAGTACTTGTGGTGAGAAAGACAGGGCTTTCTCTGTAAGAGCAGTGAGCTCTTCATCATTGTCGCAAAAACCGCTTCCCAGGCCGCCAAGGGCATATGCCGCGCGTACAATGACGGGGTATCCAAGCCTATTTGCCACTTGGAGCGCTTCACTGGTAGTTGATGCAGCATCGCTTTTGATGGTTTTGACATCGATTTCATCAAGTTTCTTTACAAACAACTCACGGTCTTCGGTATCCATTATAGCCTGTACTGGTGTGCCAAGTACCTTGGCTCCATATTTTTCAAGTATACCGCTCTGGTATAGGGATACTCCGCAATTGAGGGCGGTTTGGCCTCCGAATGCCAGGAGTATTCCATCAGGCCGTTCCTTCTCAATGACTTTTTCAACGAAAAACGGGGTAACCGGAAGGAAATATATCTTGTCGGCAAAGCCGTCGGATGTCTGTACTGTAGCGATGTTCGGGTTTATGAGCACGGTGGATATGCCTTCCTCTTTCATGGCTTTTAGGGCCTGTGACCCGGAATAGTCAAATTCGCCGGCTTCTCCGATTTTCAGTGCACCGCTTCCTAGCAGAAGTACTTTCTTTATATTTTTGTCTATCATCTTTTGTATAATGTGGAGTGTTAAAGCATGGATATGAATTCATCGAACAGGAACTCCGTGTCCCGAGGTCCGCTAGAAGCTTCCGGATGGAACTGTGCGGAAAAATAAGGAAGGTTCTTGTGCCTTATGCCTTCGTTTGTTCCGTCATTCATGTTTATGAATAGCGGTTCCCAGCATGGTGGTAAGGTACTGTTGTCAATGGCGAATCCGTGGTTTTGTGACGTAACATAGCATTTGTCTGTGCCGGCACGTCTCACTGGCTGGTTGTGGCTGCGGTGTCCATACTTTAGTTTGTATGTCTTTGCTCCGGCCGCCTTTCCTAACAACTGGTTTCCCATGCAGATTCCGAATATCGGTTTCCCTATTTCTAAGGCCTTACGTAGGTTTTTGACTGTAGTATCCACCATATCAGGATTTCCAGGTCCATTGGAAATAAAAAGCCCGTCATATGGGATTGAAGTGAAATCATAGTCCCAAGGCACTCTCACAACCTTCACTCCACGTCGTGTGAGACACCGGATTATATTGTGTTTGACACCACAGTCGACCAGGACTACCGTCTTTTTTCCGTTACCGTGGTGTTCTATGGCACGGCACGATGTCTTTGCTACAAGATTTTCCAGGTTTGGGTCGTAAAATGGGATATCTTCTGAGCCTTCAATTATTATTTTACCGAGCATTGACCCTTTGTCGCGCAGATGTTTCGTGAGTGCGCGGGTGTCTATCCCATATATTCCGGGGATTTTCTCTTCATTTAGCCATTGGGATAGCGGTCTGTCTGCTTGCCAATGGCTGTGGTCCCAGGAGTAGTCTTGTGCTATGATTGCTTTTGCGTGGATATGGTCACTTTCATAATAGTTGCTGACACCGGATTCTTCCCCTCGTGGCGGGACTCCGTAGTTTCCTAATATGGGATAAGTGGTGACCAGGATCTGTCCTTCATACGAAGGGTCTGTCAAACTTTCCGGATAGCCGGTCATTGCTGTGTTGAATACTACTTCTCCTGCAGTTGAGGCCGGATAGCCCATTGATTTACCCTCAAAGGTTGTGCCGTCTTCAAGTATAATGACGGCTCGTGGGGTGTGACGCATAGATGTTAATAAATTAGCTTAGTTGGTACTATGTGGCCACCCGATGCAAAATGTTTCCCAGCACCGGGAAAACCGTGCAAAATTAATGAAAAATTATCATTTGCAGTTAAGTTGTTGTGGATTTATTTTTGAAGGTATATAACCTCAGCACCCGGCATTGTTGGGCTTAATGCCGGGTGCTTGGATTCATTATGTCTTAAGGTCATTTGATTATATCAAATCCTTGCGAACGAAGTGCGTCCAGGATATGGTAGTTCATTGCCTCACGGTAGTAACTTAGAATGTTTCCAGTCCAATCGTGGATTTTTACATTGCCGGAACGGGAGGCCGTGTAATCCGTGATTTCTTTATCATATGTAGTGACGCCTTCGGCGATGTTTTCATCGCAATAATGCTCATGGTGTATGATCAGGGATTCCTGCTGTTTGGGTTTCATATCCGGTTGTTCGCGTGGGACTCCGAGGGCGAGGCCACATATTACGAATACGCCTTGCGGCAGGCGCATGAGGCGCGAAAGCTCTTCAGGAGCGGCCGTACGTGCATATCCTATGGGGCATGTACCCAGTCCGAGAGATTCTGCAACGGTCAAAGCGCTCATCATGGCCAAAGAGGCGTCTACAACACCTACAATCAGGCCATCGGCTGTAGAAGGGAATGGAGGCATTTCTTCACCTTTGAGCTTTGCTGCTACTGCTATTTTATGGTAATCAATGCAGAAAAGCATGAAATGGCTGCATGTCTTTATTTGTTTCTGGCCTGTCAGGTCGTATATCTGTTCTTTTACCTGTTGGTCTGATATGTCAATCACACAGAATTGCTGTCCGTTGTAGCTTGTAGGGGTGTTGCGTATGGCCTGGTATATAAGGTTTAGTTGTTCCTTGGATATTGGCTGGCGCTCATACCTGCGTATGCTTCGTCTGTCTAATAAGGTGTCTTTTACTGTTTTCATGTTTTTCGGATATCGTTATGTATTGTATAACAACACCATGGTAAGTGTGAAAGTTCGGATTATAGTTCTGACGGGACATAGAAGTCTATAAGACTTTCCAGCCAATTGCTGCATACAGGGCAGAATGAGGATGCGTCATTGCTGCGCATGCGGCAGTCAATTGCAGGGCGGTAGACGCCTTTTGCAGAGTATCCTCCGCCTTCATATACACCTATGGTGTATGATGGTTGATTGTCAGGTGTTGGTATTGGTGTACCTGGCATTATAGAGGTTTCCCATTTGGATTTGAAGTCTGTCAATGTGGTTATGTTTGGTTCCCATGGTTCTATGTCGTGAGGGTATATCCCGTTCATTATATCGTCAGGGTAGAAATATTCATCGGCGAGTCCACCAAAGCTATGGCCGAACTCGTGTACCACTACAGGCGAAAAGCGCGGGTGGTGGGCGGTAGTGAGGGTATATGCGTTGTAGATGCCGCCTCCGCCATATTCTTCGGTATTGGCAAGTATGATTATGTGTTCGTAAGGCAATCCGTCAAGGGAATCGTGCAGGCTGAAAATATTTTCAGTGGTCAGGTATCGGGTTGAGTAGAAAGTGCTGAAATGGGATGAATACGCTGTCGATTTCCATTGTCCGAGCCTTGGTACACTTACCCCACTGTCATCAGACGGAACGAATACGGCTATAAAATTGAAACGGTCTATATTATCAGTGAATGGCTGGTGGGATGCGATGCTTTCCACAGTCCGTTTTGCATCTGATATGAACAGGTCATATTGTGCCTCAGTGTATCCTTCGGCGCATATGGTAACATCGATGCATTCGGCCGGAGTGCCGGAATATTGTATGTATTTGGTCCGTCTCTGCTTGGATTTGCCGTTGTTATTGTTTACCTGGCGGATAAGTATATCGGATGGAATGATACGATGGGTCATTGATGAAATAATATCATGCCGCTGGTCACTGAGTTCTATTGTAATATAGGTGGTGTCTATCGGCATCGGTATCAACAATGTGTTTTGCATTGCCCTGGGAGTTGCCATGGCTTCATCTGTGTCAAGCCATTCATGGTACAGCGATGAAAATGAAGTGCGGTATATGGTGTCGCCAATAGAGGTGGTTGCTGTCAACCTGCCGTTGCCTAACAGAGGCAGTCTGTCCAATGAATGCCGTCTTCCAGCCCATCCATTGTATGAAGATAGGGATGACAGTGATATGTCGGTGTGGGATGCATCACCGGAAAATATATAATCAATCCTTAATGTGGCGTTTGTAAAATGCCGGTCAAAATCGCTTGCCGGCATTTTAAGTGCAGCCAGTAGTATTGACGCTATGATAACTGGGATGTGAAGGCTTTTCATAATGGACTGGATTCTTTATATTGAATCTTCAAGGATAGGCACTTGTCTTTTAAAGACTTCTTTGAATGAAATGAGGGATTCGGTACGTCCAAGCCCAAGCATTTGCATTTTTTCATGGATTAGGTGAAGCATATGGTCGTTGTTCCGGGCATGGATTTTTATGAAGATATCATATTTACCTGTGGTGTAATGGCATTCGACCACTTCTGGTATCTGCTTAAGCTTTTCTATCACGTTGGCGAATTCGGATGGGTCTCGCAGGAAAAAGCCTATGTAGGCACAAGTCTGGTATCCTATCTTTGATGGGTCTATCAGGCATTCATAACCTTTGATTATGCCTAAGCCATTCAAGCGTTGTATGCGCTGGTGGATGGCAGCTCCGGATACCCCACATTCTCGGGCTATTTCAAGAAATGGTTTGCGTGCATTGCCTGTAAGCATATGCAATATTTTGATGTCAAGGGAATCAAATTGTTGACGGGCCATAATTTTGTCGTATTTTATGGGATGTGTTTTTTTATGGTATCTGCGAATTTACAATTTTATAGGAATCCGTGCAAGTATTGTACATAAAATATAAAAGCTGTCACAGAATGGACAGCTTTTATAAGTATGGATATGCGGGATGTTAATTAATAGAGTTGAGTTCCCTGAACAGTTTTATGTATTTTGGGTATAGGTGGATTATACTGTAAATTAAAGCAATTACAAGCCCTGATATTACAGCCCAGAATCCAAGGCGGTTGTAAGTCCACATATTTGGTATAAGTAGTGTGAAGAGGATTGCTATTCCAATGCCAAAGAATATTTCGCCCGAAAGTACCAGAATTTTTATCGTGGCTGTTTTTGAGAATAGTTTGGCCGGAGGAAGAGTTGAAATATTGATGCGTTTTAGTTTGAGGTACAAGATGAAGTACCATGACGCGGCGAGTATCAAGTATGCCACAAGATATATTTTCAAATGGACTGGGAATGATAGAGGTTTGATGTTGTTGAGGGCCATAGTGGTGAATATGGCCGCGAGTATGAGGCATGCCATAAATCCCTGGCGGAATTTTCTTAGAATTTTGGACTGAGCGGTTTCCGAGGCCGCCACATTGATTTTTATATCGGAATTTGTCTTGGCGAGCACTTGCTCAAGGGTAGACATGCCTTTTTTGAGTTTGTCGAGATGCATATTATATCTGTTTTGATAGTTTTTCTTTAATGCGGTGGATTTTAGTGGCAATTGTATTGCGTTTAAGTCCGAGTGTGTCGGCGATTTCATCATATGGATATTCATCAAGCCAAAGCAGGATTATTGCCTTTTCCATGTCTTCGAGCCTGTTTATCAATGAGTGCATGGCCTGTAGGTTTTCTTTCTGCGTGTCATCTAATTCGGAGGATATA
>VSPW01000039.1 GCA_009775535.1 Muribaculaceae bacterium | reverse complement strand
GACTTACACATATACCGTGAAGCCTTTCCAGAAAATAAGGGATGCAAAATTAACACAAATTGTTAAATTTCGCATTTTCGCCCAAATGTTTTATTACAATATTTACAAATATTCCCCCGGATGAGTTTGGCCAGAACCGGAATAATTAACTAAATTTGTAGCCGGAACAAAGAAGGCCGACAAGGGTTGACATCCTGAAGGCCTGGTAAAAATTCGGTTATATGGCACGAGGCGTGCAACGTACATCAAAAAATAGACCATCCACATTATGGTATCATATCGGCGCATCTTTTGCGGTGATTGCCTGGGGTCTCTCGTTCGTATCCACTAAGATCCTGCTCGATGCAGGACTCAGTACACTTGAAGCATATGTCTACCGCTTCATAATAGCCTACCTTATAATATTGGCAATATTCCACAAACGCCTGTGGAGTCATTCTCTGCGCGACGAAATGATGTTCCTACTTTGTGGAATGCTTTCCGGATCAGTATATTTCATGCTTGAAAACACCGGTCTTGAATATACCCTGGTATCGAACGTATCGCTACTCACATCCACATCACCCCTGCTTACAACCCTCCTTGTAGGCATCCTCTATAAAGGAGAACGCATAACTGGCGGAACCATATTGGGCTCTATAGTAGCCCTTACCGGCGTGGCATGCGTGATTTTCAACACTAGTTTCAGCGGATTCCAGGTGAACCCTTTGGGCGACTGTCTTGCCCTGCTCGCATCCCTGTGCTGGGCGCTCTACGCCATCCTTCTCAGACGCCTCACCGCCCACTATTCCGTATGGTTCATAACCCGAAAGACATTTTTCTACGGGCTGCTGTCGTCTCTGCCATTCCTGGCAATGGAGCCGCATTTTGTAGGCTTCAAAGTGCTGGCAGAACCAGCCGTATGGGGCAATATAATATTTTTGGCATTATATGCATCACTCATCGCATTCATCCTGTGGGCACAGGCCAATAAGGGGTTAGGTTCTGTAAAAGCCGGCAACTATATGTATTTCCAGCCTGTCATAACACTCATTGCATCAGCCATACTCCTCGGTGAGGCCATCACAGTGGTAGGCGTAACAGGATGCGCACTTATAATCGCTGGAGTATGGATGGGTGACTGGCTAACCCGCCGCAACGCCGCCAAATAACCAGAGCAACACATAACTTCAACAATTTACGGAATGCCTGGAACATTCCACCATGGGTTGTCCGAATACCCCGCCACGGCCATGGAAAAACGAGGCAAACTCCCCGAAATGGGATAAGCAGAGGAATTTTTTATGTTATCAGCGGTTTGTTTTTCGGAAATCCGACAATTCTGCGTAACTTTGCATTCATTTTATCTGAAGTCATTGATAACATCAAAATATGGGCATATTCGGCAAACTGTTCTCAAAAGAGAAGAAAGAAACTCTTGACAAGGGTCTTGAACGCACCAAGGAAGGAATATTTTCAAAAATAAAGCGCGCCATCGGAGGTAAGTCAACCATCAGCGATGACGTATTGGACGAACTGGAGGAGGTATTCATCACCAGCGATGTCGGTGTCGAGACAACCATCAAGATAATTGACCGCATACAGAAACGCGTTGCGCGCGACAAATACGTCAATTCCGCAGAGCTTAATTCCATGCTATGCGAAGAGATATCCGGAATGCTTTCCGAAAATGTGGCATACGATGAAGATACTGACGACTTCTCTGTACCGGCTGACAGGAAGCCATATGTTATAATGGTGGTTGGTGTCAACGGCGTCGGCAAGACCACAACTATCGGCAAGCTCGCCGCCCAGTTCAAAAGGGCCGGACTCAAGGTGATGCTCGGCGCAGCTGATACATTCCGTGCAGCGGCAGTGGAACAGCTCGATATCTGGGGGCAACGCGCAGGCGTACCTGTCATCAAGCAGCAGCTCGGCAGCGACTCCGCGGCAGTGGCTTTCGACACTGTATCCGCAGCCGTTGCACAAGGTATGGACGTGGTGATAATCGACACGGCCGGACGACTGCACAACAAGAAAGGTCTGATGGACGAGCTCACCAAGATACGCAACGTGATGAGCCGTGTAGTACCCGATGCACCACATGATGTCCTGCTCGTACTTGACGGATCCACAGGTCAGAACGCTTTTGAGCAGGCCAAACAATTTGTGGCTGCTACAAAAGTCAACCAGCTTGCAATCACCAAGCTCGATGGCACGGCCAAAGGCGGGGTTGTGATCGGCATCAGCGACCAGTTCAAGATACCCATCAAATATATCGGCCTAGGCGAAGGAATAGATGACCTGCAGGTATTCCGCAAGGACGAATTCGTGAAATCTCTCTTTGGTCAGGAATAGCAGCCGTACAGCAATGGCAAAGAAGGTAGACGTAATAACGATGGGGTGCTCCAAGAACCTCGTCGATTCTGAGCGTGTAGTGAGGATGCTTTCCGATGCCGGGTTCAAGGCCTCGCATAACGCCGACACCCTGACAGGAAGCATAGCCATAGTGAATACATGCGGGTTCATCGGCGATGCCAAAGAGGAATCCATCGACATGATACTGAAATGCTGCCAGGCAAAAAGCGAAGGCAAGCTTGAAAAGGTATATGTGATGGGATGCCTGTCTGAACGTTACAAGGACGCGCTTCCGGCAGAAATACCTGAAGTTGACGCTTGGTACGGGAAATTTGACTGGGATGGAATAATATCCAGCCTGCGCAAGGATGCGTTCCCATCCCCTTCAAGGCCATGGGAACGCACACTCTCCACCCCGCCCCATACTGCATACCTAAAGATAGCCGAAGGGTGCAACCGTTTCTGCTCGTTCTGCGCCATCCCGCTCATCACCGGACGTTTCCGCTCACGCCCGGAAGAAGACATACTTGATGAGGTAAAGTCACTGACCGCCAAAGGCGTAAAGGAATTCAACATCATCGCACAAGACCTGTCGAGCTATGGTCTGGACATTTATGGCAAACAGACCCTTGCCAGCCTGATCGACAACATGGCCGGGATACCGGGTGTCGAATGGATACGGCTTCACTATTTTTATCCAGCGCAATTCCCTTATGACATTCTTGATGTAATGAACCGCCACGAAAACGTGTGCAAATACATCGACATAGCCCTACAACACTGTTCCGACAAGGTACTGGCAAACATGCGACGCCACATTACCGGCGAAGAGACACGCCTACTTCTGGATACGATACGCAGAAAAGTGCCCGGCATACATATACGTACCACATTGATGGTAGGATTTCCCGGAGAAGGCGAAGCCGAGTTTGAAGAACTTAAAAACTTTATACGCGAACAGCGGTTCGAGCGCATGGGGGCATTCGCCTACTGCGAGGAAGAGGACACTTACGGGGCTCGCAACTTCACCGACGACATTCCTGACGAGGTAAAGCAAAGCCGCCTTGACGAACTAATGGCCATACAGGAAGAAATCGCCCTGGAATCAAACTTGGGCAAGGTCGGACAGACATTAAAGGTACTTGTTGAACGGGAAAGTGACGGGCACTATATAGGACGCACCCAATGGGACTCACCGGAAGTCGATCCGGAAGTGCTAATCACCAAGGATATCACACTATCTCCAGGTGAATTCGCCGAAGTGACGGTAACTGAAGCTCTGCCTTTTGAACTTATCGGCCATCCAACAAACAAACATTAATAACCGACAATGCTCATCCATCCCGATGTAGAGACCGCCATAAGGCTGTGCCTGCGGCATAACCGCCCGTTTGTGGCATATAGCGCACCGGGCAGCAGTACACTTCATTTCCACTCATCCGGTACAACTGTGGAATGCCCTGGAAACAGGCATTTCATAATAAGCGCATTCAATTCACCCGTCAGCGAAATGCTCCACATTCCCCTGACACACAATGCGGCAGAAACCATATCACTCCTTGCCGATACAATACCATCCCTACCTACATACCCATCCCCATTACCGCCAAAACCAACCACCCATTCCAGTTACACCGCAGGACTTGCACGGGTGATCTCCCATTTGCGCACCCACGGCGGCAAATGCGTAATATCACGGGCGATATGCGGACAATACACCGATGAGGCCGACTGGATAGGTTTCGCCAAGGAATATTTCAATACATACCCGGACACACACCGTTACTTTTACCACACACCGCAGACCGGGACATGGATTGTGGCCTCCCCGGAACTGCTGTTACGCTACGACAGCACCTCAATGCGCTTGTCAACCGTCTCCCTTGCCGGGACTCGCATTGCCGGAAGCAAACAGCCGTGGGATGAAAAAAACATTAAGGAGCACAATATTGTTACGGATTTTATAACCAGCACATTAAGGAATGCTGGAATAGAACCGCACACTGCCCCTGAAACATCCACAATGCATTTCGGACATATTGAACATCTATATGACCCCATAGAAGCCGAGGCTGTACTCGACAAGCACCAGCTAATGGGACTGCTTGCCGACCTTAGCCCCACCCCAGCACTCGCCGGATATCCACGTAAAGACGCGCTAAAGCTTATCGAGGATACGGAAGGGCACAAGCGTCTCTGCTACGGAGGGTTCATAGGATTTTCCGAGCCCGACGGTAGCGTTGAAACGGTAGTGAACCTGCGTTGCATCCATTTTTGGGCAGGTAGCTACTGCATCTACGCAGGGGGCGGCATAATGCCCGACAGCGACCCTGAACAGGAATGGGAAGAGACACAGCATAAGAGCCGGACGGCAAGATACCTGGCCGAAAAAATGATAAAACATCCCTAAACAAAAAACAAACGACGAAATGTCCAATAACCGTAACGGCCGTCCGTTCACCATAATAATAATTGCGATAACGACAGTGCTCGCACTGTCACTGCTGCCATGGGGTAAACTGACAGGGAATTTCTTCAAGGATTTCAACCTGCTGGAGGACATATCCCGGGAGAAGACCATACATGAGACAGAAGAATTGATCGACCCCGAACTGCTGGCTCTCATGCAGGACAATCCGGATACCGATAGCAGCAAACCCGCACAAAACCCGGACAGAGCACAGGCATCAGTGCCGCAACCAGATACTCTATCCACACATGAACCCCTGGGGCAACCGACCGACACAGCCTACTTACCTGCAGAAATCCCACCAGTCCCTGAAACCGCACCACGCAAGGGAGATATGGTAATGATTGAGGACTACACCACATCAGGCAACGGCCTTGCCAACCTCAGGAAAGCCCTCACACACACAGGACGCCCGGCAAGGGTTGCCATCATAGGCGATTCATATATAGAAGGCGACGTCTTCTCTCAGAACGTTCGCGAATACCTGCAACAGGCATATGGAGGCCGGGGAGTAGGCTACATGGGGCTACATTCCGATATCCCAGGATTCAGGCAGTCTGTGAGGCAGGGAGGCAGCGGATGGTCGGCGCACGATGTGCGCCACACACGCCGTATGGCCCACAAATGGCTTCCAGGCGAATATTTCACCGGCAGCCAGGGTGCAAAGGCCACATACAAAGGCGTGAGCAAGCTCCCCCACGCCTCTGCATGGAACAATACACGTTTCCTTTTCATAGCCCCTTCCGATGGCACGATAACCATAAACGGGGAAAAATATCCGGTGACAGCCTCTGACAACGTACAATGCATCGAGATCACCGGTGAAACATCATCGGTAAGCATAACCAACGGTGTACCCGGGATTACAGGCCTGGGCGTATGGCTTAATGACGACAGCGGGATAACACTCGACTGCATGTCGCTGCGAGGGAACTCAGGGATAAGCCACACTACCCTTAACGAGGAACTGTCGGCACAGGTGGCGGAATTTATCAGCTACGACCTCATAATTGTCGAATACGGCATAAATGCCCTTACGTCCTCACAGAAAGACTACAGCAAATATACCGGATACATGGAAAATGTGATACGTACATTGCGCAGGTGTCATCCACAGGCCGACATTCTCCTGATGGGGATAGGAGACCGCGGCCAGAAGCGGGGAGGGGCTGTACACTCGCTGCCCACATGCCGCAACATGGTTGATGCGCAACGGAATGCCGCCCGGAACACCCGTATACTGTTCTGGGACACACGCGAAGCCATGGGTGGCGAAGACGCAGTTGTGGCATGGAGGAACGACCGCCTCGTCAACGCCGACTACATTCACCTCAACCATAAGGGCGGCGAAGTGCTTGGCAAGAAACTGGCCGATGCCATAATAGACAACCTGAACCGCCTATGAACCGCCTCCTCTCCACATACTTTATATTGTCGGCACTCGCAGTGCCGCAGGCAAATGCCCAGGAAACACAGGACTCACCCACGTTTGCAAACGACTTTGATATCCGCGTTAATCCGGAACTGGATAACGTAATGTGCGATTCCCTGCCGCAATTTGCCCCGGGCGACTATTCCGCCTTCCCGTTCATCGACACCGCCGGCAACAGGATAGACATGAACGGCGCAGACTGGAGCAGGCTAAGGCAAAGGCTCAGTGAAGGGATGTTGTTGCCAGGGATGCCTTTCTCGATAGTGCACATTGGCGACTCGCACATCCAGGCCGACGGCGCTACCGGAATCACACGTAAGATGTTCCAGGAACGCTACGGCAATGCCGGGCGCGGGCTTGTCATCCCGTTAAAGATGGCCGGAACAAACGAGCCAAGAGACTACAAGATAACATCCACATCCAAAGGCTGGCAGACCGCCCGGCTCATGAAAACGCCATGGATGTCGGAAATGCAGTTCACTGGAGTGTCAATCACCCCCGGCACACACACATTCAACCTATCGGTAGGGCTTCTCACCCGCACGCTGGAAATAAACCCGTTCAACACCATAAGGCTGTTCCACACTGGCTCTCCATTAACAGTGAAAGCAGTGGAATCGCGCGGAGACATGATGCGCTTCTCCACAAGTATAGGCAGCGGGTATACCGACATATACCTTGACAAGCCCGTCACAGACGTTACTCTGGACATGTCATGCACAGGAGGCAAGGCCCACATCGGAGGATTGGCGCTATACAACGGGCAGCCGGGCATCGTGTACAGCACCATAGGAAACAACGGGGCCGCATACATGTCATACAATTCCATAGGCAGCATCGGAGCAGGCATCAGGCCGCTCCAACCCGACCTGGTGGTCATATCGCTAGGTGCGAACGAGGCCTTCGGAAAAGTGACAGACAGCCAGTTCCGCCAGTCAATCAACGCCTTCGTCGAAGACATACGCCAAGAAAACCCAAATGCCGGCATACTGCTTGTCACACCCATGGAATGCCAGCGGCGTACATCCAGCAGGACAGGCAAAGGACGAAAGCGCAGACGCACGACAACCTATTCGGTAAACACCGACATCAAACGCCTGCGCGACGTCATCATACAATACGGAAAAGACAACCACATACCGGTTTACGACCTATACGGAGTGGCAGGCGGGACAGGCGCATCCGGGAAATGGATAGACAACAGCCTTATGGGCCGTGACCGCATCCACAATACATGGGAAGGGTACGACCTACAGGGACGCCTTTTCTACGATGCCCTGTCGGAATGCCTGGAGAACATGCCTCCTCCTCCATTACCCCTGCCAATTGTACCCGAAGGGCAGGATACCGGCCAGATACATTCACAAAAACCATTATAACATCCAACCCTCCACATAAAGATGGACAAGATTCTGAACCTCGACTTCTCCCTGATAAAAGACCTGCTGTCTTTCGACAGGCAGAACCCGCTGCTGTTCAATTCTGGGCTGTTCCTGCTGCTATTCGCAGCATTCATGCTCATATACCAGTGTGTAAGGCGCGTACGTTGGCTGAAAATGATAACGGTAATAGCCTTCTCGCTATATTTCTATTACAAGTCAAGCGCCGGGTACTGTTTCATCCTTCTTGGCGTATGCGTCAGCGACTACATCATAGGTATCGCCCTTGGAAAATCCGTACGCAGTTGGCTAAGGAAGTCATGGGTGGCGTTAAACGTAGTTTTAAATGTCGGGATGCTTGTTTATTTCAAGTATTTCAACCTCCTGTACGAAACTTTCTGCAACATAACATCCACCCGCTTCGACCCGCTTGACATAATCCTTCCGGCAGGCATATCATTCTTCTGTTTCCGCTCCATAAGCTATATCGTGGACATATACCGGCGGCAGCTGGAGCCATGCAGGAATTTCCTGGACTACACATTCTTCCTGACCTTCTTTCCACCGCTTCTGGCAGGACCTGTGGTCCGCGCCAAGGACATGCTGCCACAGATAAAGGAAAACGCCATGGCCACGCATGCCATGGTATCGGAAGGCATGTTCCTCATCATGGCAGGACTCATAAAGAAAGTGGTGATAGCCGACTATATAAGCGGCAACTTCGTGGACCGAATATTCGATAACCCTACCCTCTATTCCGGCTTCGAGAACCTTATGGGTGCATTCGGGTTCACCATCCAGATATACTGCGACTTCTCTGGATACAGCGACATGGCCATCGGCATAGCACTGCTGATGGGCTACCGTTTCAAGGATAATTTCCGGGCACCGTTCAAGGCACAGAGCCCCACCGAATTCTGGAAACGCTGGCATATATCCCTCTCATCATGGCTCATGGACTATGTATACATCCCTCTGGGAGGCAACCGCAAAGGGCGCACTCGACAGAATGTCAACCTTATGTCCACCATGGTGATAGGCGGACTATGGCACGGGGCGTCATGGATGTATGTGATATGGGGCGCATACCACGGCATACTGCTGGCCATCCACAAAGCGATCTCAAAGGCATTCAGGCTTCCGGCTACACTGAAAGGCAACAGGCTCATAACAGCCGCCAACATATTCCTGACGCTCAATCTTATGGTCATAGGCATGATGATATTCCGGGCCCAATCGCTTCAGCACCTTTGGGACATGTGCCATCAGATAACCCATAATTTCAATGCACAAGTGATAACGGCCTTCATCGAAGGCTACCTCTTCATAGTAATAGCCATCGTGGCCGCATACATGATGCACTTCCTTCCTGAATCCTGGACACGGTGGGGAATAAGGCAATATTCGGCATTGCCCACTGTCATACAGGCCATAATATTGGCACTTGTACTGTTCCTTGTCATCCAGACCAGACAGAGCGACCTAGTCCCATTCGTATACCTGCAATATTAGCACCTATCCGGATAATAAATTTGCCTAAATGTCGACATACGCACAGATTTTAAGTATTTTGACTTAAATTTGCAGGCAATTTATAACAACAATCATTACAAGGGCATCCAGACAGCCCGGCCATTCCTGCATGCGAAATATTTTAATAATATCAATCATACTCACAACGTGTACACTGACTGCATACGGACAACAACCGCACGAATATGCTGACAGCACCGCCACAACGTCCGCATCACCTAAAACAGGATTCATCGACAAAATTGTACGTTATTTCAGCGAGTCCAACAAGCGATCTGACAAGGCATTCGATTTCAGCATCATAGGAGGGCCACACTACTCTTCCGACACAAAATTCGGTATAGGGCTGGTAGCTGCCGGGCTTTACAGGCACAACCGCACCGACACAACCATACAGCCGTCAAACGTATCGTTCTACGGAGATGTGTCGACCGTAGGGTTCTATCTGGGAGGCATACGCGGATCGCATATCTTTCCGGCCGACCGCTTCCGCCTGAACTACAAGGTATACTTCTATTCATTCCCGACACACTTTTGGGGCATCGGCTACCATATGGGCGAAAACAGTGACAACGACACCAAATACAAACGCCTGCAGTCAAAGGCAGAAGCCACATTCCTGTGCCGTCTGGCACCGAATATATACATAGGCCCGTCCGCCTCATTCCAGTATGTGGACGCCAGGCAAGTAGACCATCCGGATCTATGGGAAGGACAGGCACTCAAAACCACAAATTTCAGCCTCGGGCTGGAATTCTCGTACGACTCACGCGATTTCATAGCCAACGCAAGCAAAGGCGTGTACATATGCATGTCACAGCATTTCTACCCCCGTTTTCTTGGCAACAGGAAATACAACTTCTCACTCACGGAGATAACAGCCAACAATTACAGCCCCCTCTGGAAAGGCGCAATCCTGGCTTCCCAGATACATGGCCGGTTCACCTACGGCCACACCCCATGGGGTCTCCTTTCGACCCTCGGCGGCAGCGAATCGATGCGCGGATACTACGATGGGCGCTACCGCGACATGAACGCCGTCGACATCACACTGGAACTACGCCAGAAAATATACCGCCGCAGCGGGGCTGTAGTATGGATAGGCGCAGGCAACGTATTCCCATCCCTCAAACAGTTCCGTTGGGGACATACGCTGCCAAACTACGGGATAGGCTACCGCTGGGAATTCAAACAACGAATGAACGTACGTCTCGACCTCGGTTTCGGGCGTCACACAACAGGATTCGTATTCAACATCAATGAGGCATTCTGACAAAACAACATCCGTACGGCTTCACACATCATGGCTGATGTGGGCCACACCGCTATTGCTCACCGTTCCTAACATAGCACTCTGCTTCACCGAACAGTATTCCATAGCGGCAAAAATCACAAACATAGTACTTCCGGCAGCATTCTATGCCATAATTTGCGGCCTGTCGCGCAACATAGGACGCACAGTCCTGTTCATGCTCCCGCTAATGATTTTCGCCGCATTCCAGATTGTGCTGCTGAACCTCTACGGCGAATCCATCATCGCCGTAGACATGTTCATCAATGTGGCCACAACCAATGTCTCGGAAGCAACGGAACTGCTTGGCAGCCTTATGTTGGCCATAGCCATAGTGTGCATCCTGTACCTACCTCCGCTTATATCGGGTGGCATCCTGGTTTACAGGAAAGCAAAGGTAGAGGCAACGGCAATACGCAAGTTCCGCCGCACATCATTGGCGCTCGCCGCAGCCGGAATGGCAATGCTGGCATTTACAGGATTCACAGTCCCGGGCTACATGGCAACACGCGAGCTGTTCCCTATCAACGTAATGTCAAACCTGGCATCGGCAATAGTGCGCACCAATGCCACCGCACATTACCATAATACATCAGAAAACTTCTCACACCATGCCTTCACAACCAGGCCCGACTCAATGCCGGAGGTATACGTGATGGTGATCGGTGAGACATCCCGCGCCGAAAACTGGCAACTGATGGGATACGGACGTCCGACAAACCCGAGACTATCGCAACGCAACGACATAACGGCATACCCCAAAGCCCTGTCGGAATCAAACACCACACACAAAAGTGTGCCGATGCTGATGAGCCATCTCGATGCCACCAATTTCGGCGACTCAATCTACTACACAAAAAGCATATTCGAGGCATTTAACGCCTGTGGCTACTCCACAGCTTTCATATCCAACCAACGGCACAACCATTCTTTCATAGACTTCTTCGGGGAACAGGCCAGGCACTGCGAATTCATTACCGACAGCACAGGCCTCCCTCAACACGACATGAAAACAGTGGAATGCATGATTCGCCACATATCCCGGTCAAAGCCGAAAAAGATATTCATGGTGCTGCACACATACGGGTCACACTTCAATTACAGAGAACGGTATCCGGAGGACATGGTACATTTCACCCCGACAGACAACACAGAGGCACGCGCGGCAAACCGTCCGCAACTGCTCAACGCCTACGACAATTCCATAAGATATACCGACCTCATGCTCGACTCTATTATCAACCTGCTCGAAAGCCTCAAAGTACCAGCCGCAATGATATACGCTTCCGACCATGGCGAAGACATATTCGACGACAGACGCGGACGCTTCCTGCATGCATCACCGACAGGCACATACCACCAGCTGCACGTCCCGTTGATATTATGGATGTCCGGTGAATACCGACATATGTTCCCTCAGAAATACGCATCAGCCGAAATGTATAAGGCATGTAACATATCTTCCAGCGCGTCGCTGTTCCACACCATGATAGACATTGCCGGAATATCAACCCCATACCTCAAGCCGGAGTCCGCACTTACCGGAGGAAAGTATGAATAACAAGAGGCCATGTT
>VSPW01000038.1 GCA_009775535.1 Muribaculaceae bacterium | reverse complement strand
CAAAGATGCACCGGAGCATCACCCGCACGCCCCCTTTGGAAAGGGGCGTCAGAAATCCAGGCAAAAAGAGTACATTGACATCGTTGGTTATAAAAATTTTGCCAGGCGTGGCATATCGGTCAGATATAACGCAGAAACTTTACATATGCTTCCAGTAAAGCATTATCGTTTCTCCGGATTTCCCTCATAGAAATTCACGAACGCCTGGTTTACAAGCCTTACGCCACCAGCAGTAGGATAATTGCCGGAAAAATACCAGTCACCGGGATGGTCGGGGACAGCCTTGTGCAGCCCATCCAGCGTCTGGTATATAATCTCCACCTTTGCAGAGATATCAGGCCCTGTCAGCATCTGCGCTATTTTCCTTGACACCTCCTGGTCGGTGAACGGGGCATATATGGCCTTTACACAATTGGTCTGCATGTCTGCCGGAAGGCTCAACTGGTTCTGGCATTCATGGTATACCTCATCCAGGACATGGCCCTTCCCGGATTCACGCAGCAGCTCCACAGCGGCGCGGAATGCGATGAACTCACTCATGCGCGACATGTCTATGCCATAGCAGTCGGGATACCGCACCTGCGGTGATGAAGACACCACTATTATCTTGCGCGGCCTTAGCCTGTCAAGCATTGACAGGATGGACTGCCTTAAAGTAGTGCCGCGCACTATGCTGTCATCTATCACCACAAGATTGTCCGTACCATTGTCCACACAACCCCAGGTGACGTCATACACATGTGCCGCAAGCTCATTACGGGAATTGCCTTCCGCAATGAACGTACGGAGCTTTATATCCTTGATGGCTATTTTTTCGACACGTATTTTCTTCTGCATTATCCCGTGCAGCACGCCGCGTGTCATCGCGCCGTCATGCAAGGCCTGTTGTATTGCATCCATCTTCCGTTGGTCGAGCACCTTTTCAAGCCCCTGTACCATGCCGATGAAAGCCACTTCAGCCGTATTTGGTATGAACGAGAATACCGTATGGTCAAGATCCCCGTCCACGTGCCTTACAATCTCGTCCACCAGGTTTGCGCCCAGGGCTTTCCGTTCACGGTAGATATCGCTATCGCTACCCCGGGAAAAATAGATGCGTTCAAACGAACACCTTGCATTGCCCCGGCATCCGAGGACATCCCTTACCGAAACCTCCCCGCCCTTGGTGGCAATAAGCGCAGAGCCGGGACGCAGTTCGTTCACTTGGTGGCATTTCACATTGAACACTGTCTGGATCACCGGACGTTCCGAAGCCACAACGGCCACTTCATCGTCATGATAATAGAATGCCGGCCTTATTCCAAGGCTGTCGCGCAGGCAGAACATGTCCCCAGACCCTGTGGCGCCGCATATTACGAACCCTCCGTCCCATGACGTGGCTGCCTCACCGAGCACATTGCACAGGTCCATGTTGTCCTCGATGGCACGCTCTATATCCGCCTCTCCCATTGAATCCCTGTATCCGCGGTACAGGCGGTGGTTTTCGCGGTCAAGGGCATATCCCAGCTGTTCCAGGAGCATTATTGTGTCGCTGTACAGCCGGGGATGCTGTCCTTTGGCCACAACCTGGCGGAATATCTCATCCACATTGGTCATATTGAAGTTGCCGCAGACCATCAGGTTGCGCGAACGCCAGTTGTTGCGGCGTAGGAAAGGGTGCACATACTGTATTCCCGAGCGTCCGGTAGTGCTGTACCTCAGATGACCCATATATATATGCCCCAGGAAAGGCGCAAGGCCTTCCGCCGTTTCCATATCATTCCCGTCCGTTGCCAGTACGGCCCTTGACTTCCAGTCACCATGTTCTATCTGGTGGTATATCCTGGAGAAGATATCCTGTATCGCCCCCGCACCGATGGCGCGTTCCCGGAACAGGTACTCTTCTCCCGGTGCGGCATCAATCTTCACTACACCCGCGCCTGCACCCTCCTGTCCGCGGTTGTGCTGCTTTTCCATCAGCAGGTAAAGCTTGTTTAGCCCGTAAAGTCTCGTCCCGTACTTCCTGCGGTAATGTTCAAGGGGTTTCAGCAGGCGTATCATTGCCACACCGCACTCATGTTTTATCTGTTCCATGATTATTCTGTCAAAAATACGCCGGAGAGTATTGGTGTTCTCTCCGGCGGTATAATATTTATCTTATGAAAAGCAGCTCGCGGTATTTTGGGAGCGGCCACATCTCGTTGTCTACCATTAGCTCCAGCTTGTCGATGTGGTAGCGGATTGTCTCCATGCGGGGCACTACGGTATCGTGGTAGGCTATTGCGCGTTCACGTTCACACGCGAGCCTGTTCGCCACTTTCCGTGCATCCACCATCTGGTCAACCTCCGACTTGATCACCGACATATGCTCGGAAATCTTTTCGATTGTCGACAAGTCATGCGAAGCCAGGCGGTTGGCCTTGATATCTGGGAAAAGCGACCGCAGTTTCACCACATTGTCCACCAGAAGCGACTGGTAACGCGTTGCCACAGGCATCACATGGTTGATGGCAAGGTCACCCAGCACGCGGGCCTCAATCTGTACTTTCTTTGTATACATCTCCCACTTCACCTCGTTTCTGGCCTCAAGCTCTATACGCGACAGCACACCTGTGCGGGCAAACATCTCCACACTCTCTGTGCTGAGGTAGGCATCGAATATCTTTGGTGCGGAAGTCTCGCAGTCAAGCCCGCGGCGCTCAGCCTCCTGTTTCCATTCCTCGCTGTATCCGTTTCCGTCAAAGTGTATAGGCTTGCTGGATATTATGAGAGCCTTGACCTCTTCCAGTATCGCATGTGTCAGTATTTCGCCATCTTTTATGCGCTTTTCCACCTTGCTGTGGAAATCGTTTAGCTGGTCGGCTACGGCGGCGTTCAAGGCAAGTAGTGCGGCGGCACAGTTTGCCGAAGACCCAACCGCGCGGAACTCGAAACGGTTGCCTGTGAATGCGAACGGGCTTGTACGGTTGCGGTCCGTATTGTCTATCATAAGCTCCGGTATCTGCGCCAGGCCCATCGAATACCCCGATTTTGTCGCAAAATCAATCATCTCATCCTGGGTGCTGTGTTCCAGGCGCTCAAGTATGCTTGCTAGCTGTGTCCCCGTAAATATGGATATGATTGCAGGGGGCGCTTCATTTGCGCCAAGGCGGTGGGCATTGGTTGCTGACATTATGGACGCCTTCAGCAGGCCGTTGTGCTTGTGCACGGCCGCCATTACATTGACAATAAAGGTGATGAACTGCAGGTTCTCCATTTGGGTCTTTCCCGGGGCGAACAGGAGTACCCCCGTATCGGTGCTCAGGCTCCAGTTGTTGTGCTTTCCTGAGCCGTTTATCCCGGCAAAAGGCTTCTCATGGAGTAGCACACGGAAATTGTGCCTGCGTGCCACCTCGTTCATGAGCGACATCAACAGCAGGTTATGGTCGTTTGCCAGGTTTGCTTCCTCAAAGATAGGCGCAAGCTCAAACTGGTTTGGCGCAACCTCGTTGTGTCGTGTCTTTGCAGGTATTCCCAGGCGGTGGCATTCTATCTCCAGGTCAAGCATGAACGCCTCTACGCGCGACGGTATCGCACCGAAATAGTGGTCCTCGAGCTGCTGGTTCTTGGCGCTCTCATGCCCCATCAGGGTGCGCCCCGTAAGCGCCAGGTCTGGGCGTGCGGAGTAAAGGGCCTCGTCCACAAGGAAATATTCTTGCTCCCATCCCAGATTGTTTGTCACATGCTTTACAGCCGGGTCAAAGAATTGCGCCACCTGTGTGGCGGCCTTGTCGATGGCGTTTAGCGAGCGCAGCAGTGGAGTCTTGTAGTCGAGCGACTCGCCGGTATATGAAATGAAGATAGTCGGTATGCACAATGTCTCGTCCAGGATGAATGCCGGCGATGACACGTCCCATGCCGAGTATCCGCGGGCTTCAAACGTATTTCGTATGCCACCGTTGGGGAAGCTTGATGCGTCCGGCTCTTGCTGTACCAGCAGCTTGCCGGTGAATTCCTCTACGACCCCGCCCTTGCCGTCATGTTCTATGAAGGCGTCATGCTTCTCGGCCGTACCGTCCGTAAGCGGATGGAACCAGTGTGTATAGTGGCGTGCGCCGTTGTCGATCGCCCATTTTTTCATTCCGGCAGCGATGCTGTCGGCAAGCTCGCGCGATAGCTGCTGCTTGTTGTCGATAGTGTTCACCAGCGCTGTATAGGCGGATTTGGGAAGATACCTGTACATTGCCTGGCGGTTGAATACCTTGCTGGCATAATACACTTCCGGCCTTTCCTTGGGGATTTCTACGGGCACGGCCTTGCGGTCAAATGCTTCTTCAACTACTTTAAATCTCAATGATGACATGATTGGATATATTGTTGGGATAAACTTGGCTGTAAACAAAAAACGCATTGGCGGCGCGAAGAAGGCGGCCTATGCGTTGGCTTTTGTCGAGGGGCGGTAGGGAAGGGCGATTGCTGCCGCAGCCGGTCCATATCGTACCGCTGCAGACGTATGCCTGTATATTTGCGTATCCGCGGTGAGTTATGCTACTCATTGCCCTATACATTTTAGTGCCTGCACATTTGGCAGGGATGCATGATTTATGGCCGCAAAGTTATGAAATTTAGTTCACACTCGCAACATCAAAATTCACGGCAATCATATCAGTGTAGGCCCATGCTGCATTTATTATGTAGGTCCGGCATTTGGTTAATTATTGGAAATTTGCTCCGTTATTTTCTGTTATATCATGTATTATCGCTATCTTTGGCTTCGCCTTAGATACTTCCGTTCGGCAAAATTCAAATAAATTTGTTTTTTGCTCTCACTTATCCGTATCTTTGACTGCGTAAGATAAATAATAGGCATAAATGCCGCCAGTAATCATAAATCTTAAAACTATACCTAATATGGAACTACCTTTTGCCGAATCATGGCGTATCAAAATGATTGAACCTATCAGGAAAAGCACCCGTGAAGAGCGTGAACAGTGGCTCAGGGAGGCAGATTACAATGTATTCCAACTAAAGGCCGAACAGGTTTATATAGACCTGCTTACTGATTCCGGCACAGGTGCGATGAGCGACCGCCAGTGGTCGGCGATGATGGTTGGTGATGAAAGCTATGCCGGCGCCAAATCATTTTTCCATATGAAGGACATGATATCCTCCCTGACCGGTTTTGGATACGTCGTGCCTACCCACCAGGGCCGTGCAGCGGAAAATGTATTGTTCAGCGCATTGGTAAAGGAAGGAGACATTGTGCCTGGAAATTCGCATTTCGACACTACAAAAGGGCATATCGAAAGCCGTCATGCATTTGCGGTAGACTGCACTATTGATGAAGCCCGCGACACCGCTTTGGAGCATCCGTTCAAAGGTAGTGTAGACATAGCAAAACTTGAAGCCGTACTGGAGAAGGATGCCGCACGTGTGCCGTTTATCATTGTTACGGTTACAAACAATACTGCCGGAGGTCAGCCTGTTTCAATGGAAAACCTAAGGCAGGTGCGCCGTCTGGCCGACAGGTACGGTAAAAGGGTGGTTTTCGATTCGGCGCGGTTTGCCGAGAATGCATATTTCATCAAGACGCGTGAGGAAGGCTATGCCGGACACACCATAAAGGAGATTGTAAGGGAAATGTTCTCTCTGGCCGATGCAATGACAATGTCGGCCAAGAAAGACGGACTTGTCAACATGGGCGGTTTCATCGCGACACGCCACCAGGACTGGTTCGAGGGGGCGAAACGTTTTGTGATTCCGTTTGAGGGCTATCTGACATATGGCGGAATGAACGGACGCGACATGGAGGCCCTTGCCGTAGGGCTTGATGAGAATACGGAGTTCGACAACCTTGAGACGCGTATACACCAGGTACAATATCTGGCCGCACGCCTTGATGAGTTCGGTATACCCTACCAGCGTCCGGCAGGAGGGCATGCCATATTTATCGATGCATCGAAAGTCCTTACAAAAGTGCCGAAAGAAGAGTTCCCTGCCCAGACGCTGACTGTCGAGCTTTACCGTGAGGCCGGCATACGCGGATGTGAGATCGGGTATATATTGGCCGACCGTGACCCCGTTACCCGAGAGAACCGTTTTGGTGGGCTTGACCTCATGCGCCTTGCAATCCCCAGGCGTACATATACAGACAACCATATGGATGTGATTGCCGTGGCCTTGAAAAATGTATATGACAGGCGCGAAAGCATAACCCGTGGGGTCAAGATCATTTGGGAAGCGCCATTGATGAGGCATTTCACCGTTAAGCTTGCCCCTGCCTGCGATTGAGCATAATAGGATTCTAGTATAATAGGGAGGACGCCATGTACGGTCTGTCCTCCCTATGGTATATGCAAACCGCTATTTTAGGTTTATCAGTCCTTTCACGGCAATCCCGGCGAGTGTCATTCCGAAGATAGCCGTTATATGGCATAGCGAACCGTTTATCTGTGCTTTGTAATCGCATGTCTCGCTGCTTGTAAATACGTTCTGTAGAAGTTCGTCACTGTATACACACTTGAATTTTGTCTTTGGATAGGTCTTGTTGCGTTTGAACCTCTGGCGTAGGGCACGTGCTAGCGGACAGCCTTTCACATCCCAGAACTCAGCTACATGTATACGTGTAGGGTCCAGTTTAAGGGCCGCTCCCATCGATGACAGGAGGGGGACTCCTACCGATGTTGCAAGCAGTATAAGCTCAGCCTTGTCTTTGAGTGAGTCTATGGCATCTATCACGTAGTCATAGCTCTGTAGGTTGAATGTATGGGCCGATTCTGGCGTGAAGGATTCCGTGCGGACTTTTATTTCTGCCTCCGGATTGATTTCAAGCAGTCTGTCTTTCAGCACTTCTGCTTTAGGCTTTCCTACTGTGGCGGTGGTGGCCATGAGCTGCCTGTTGATGTTGGTCGCTGACACCATATCGGGGTCGACAATGGTAAGATGCCCCACACCGGTACGTATAAGGCATTCTGCAGCCCAAGAGCCGACACCACCGACACCTAATACTATTATCCTGCTGTCTCTAAGGCGTTCAAGCCCGTCTTTCCCGAGTAGCAGGGCTGTGCGGTCAAAAATGTTGTCCATTTTTACTGGAATTTATAGCCGGCTTCGGTTACCAGTTTACGGTCCTGGGCAACCTTTGACCCTATCGTGGTGAGAAGGTCGCCTACTATGCCTCCGTTTATCCCGATTCTAAGTGCCTTTAGCTGGAGATCACGCGTAAGCCGGGTGCGGCCTCCGGCAAACCGGAGCTGACGTGAGGGATGTATCAGGCGGAATATAGCAATGGTGTCAAGTATTTCGGTGTCTGACAGTGGCTTTGCTTTTTCTAAAGGCGTACCGGGTATAGGACATAAAATATTTATGGGAATGGAAACCGGGTCTATCTTACGCAATGTCAGGGCGAACTCCACACGTTGTCGTGCTGTCTCTCCCATGCCGATTATGCCGCCGGAACAGATTTCCATCCCTACTTGACGGGCACATTCGATTGTGGCTATCTTGTCATCGATGGTGTGAGTGGTGCAGAGTTCTGGAAAATGGCTGGGTGCAGTCTCCAGGTTGCAGTGGTAGCGCCTAACGCCAGAATCCCACAGCTTTTGCAGTCCATCCTTGTCCAGCAGACCCATTGAGGCACATGTATATATGCCGACCTCGGACTGTATCCCGCGTATAATGCCGCACATCTCATCAAGGTCTTTCCCTCGGACGGCCCTGCCGCTGGCCACTAGTGAGAACCGGCGTATGCCGGCCTGGTGGTTTGCACGTGCCGCCTCTATGCACTCTTCGCGTGGTGTGACGCCATGCTCTTCGCATCCTGTCGAATAATGTGCACTTTGTGCGCACCACCTGCAATTTTCCGGGCAACGTCCTGAGCGTACATTTATAATGGAGCACGAATCAAATTCCTTTGGACAGAGTGCGGCGGTGACCTTTGCCGCAGCATCATATAGCTGTTCATTCCCGCTTGCATCCAATAGTGAATAGGCTTCGCTTTCGGATATCATGCCTCCTGATAATATCTTGTCTGTGATTGATGTCAAAAAAGCATTCATATTTGTAAAGTTGTTGCTAATTATGGTTTGACTCCGGCAAAGGTACGACAATAAAAGCAATCACGTACGCCGATTGTGCTATTAATAGGACTGAATATATAAATGTATGGGGAATTTTCGTAATTTTGCATAGTTATGAAGAAACCGAATCAGAATTAGACCTATGGTAAGTTGCCTGCAGATAGAGAATCTTACGAAAAGTTATGGGGACAGGATGCTGTTTTCAGATGTGACTTTCGGAGTCAATGAGGGGGATAAGATTGGTGTGATTGCAAAAAACGGCACTGGAAAAAGTACTATGCTCCGTATAATAGCGGGTATGGAGGACGCCGATAGCGGAAGTGTCGTGTTCCGCAACGGCCTAAGGGTCGGTTTCCTGGAACAATTGCCGCCATTGGACCCGGATCTGACAGTACTTGAGGCATGTATGTCGGAAGACCATCATATCACGTCTGTGATATCTGATTATGAACGTGCACTGGCTTCAGGTGATTCCGCAGCGTTGGACGATGCCATACGAAGTATGGATTCTGCTGGGGCGTGGGACTATGAGGATAGGTTGAGGCAGCTGCTCACACAGTTGAAGATTACGGACATGACGCAGAGGGTATCATCGTTGTCCGGTGGGCAGAGGAAGAGGGTTGCCTTGGCACGTGTTATACTGGAGAATCCGGAGCTCCTTATCCTGGACGAACCGACCAACCATCTCGACATTGAAATAATCGAGTGGCTTGAGGGCTACCTGAAGCGGTCCAAGGTGGCATTGCTGATGGTGACCCATGACAGGTATTTCCTGGACAGGGTATGCAATAAGATAATTGAGATAGACAGGCAGCAGATATATACATATGACGGAAATTTTGACTACTATTTGCGCCGGAGGAGGGAACGTATAGAGTCAATGGAGGCAGAACTTGCCAAGGTGCGCAACACGTTGCGCCGTGAGCAGGAGTGGATGAGCCGTCAGCCTCAGGCACGTGCAGGCAAGGCGAAATACCGTATAGATTCATTCTATGACCTCAAGGAGCGTTCACGGATGCAGTTGGGTGAGAAAAATGTAAACCTGGAAGTGAAGTCTAGCTATATCGGGTCAAAGATATTCGAGGCGAGGGGCATAAGCAAGCGTTTTGGCGAAAAGGTGATACTGGATGGGTTCACATATACGTTCGCGAGGTATGAAAAGCTTGGCATAATCGGCCATAATGGGGCGGGTAAGTCAACATTTATAAAGTTACTGCAGGGGCTTTTGCCATCTGATTCAGGAGAATGGAATGTAGGGGAGACTGTAAGGTTCGGATATTACAGTCAGGACGGGTTGCAGCTGGACCAGTCAAAAAAAGTCATTGATATCATAACAGATATCGCTGAGGATGTGGTGCTTGACGGGGAGAGGCATTATTCTCCAATGCAGTTCCTCCAGAAATTTCTTTTCAGTCCGGCCGATCAGCAGAAGTATGTCGCCACATTGAGCGGCGGTGAGCGTTGCCGCCTGCACCTGGCGGCCGTATTGATGCGTTCACCTAATTTCCTTATCCTTGATGAGCCTACAAACGACTTGGATATCGTGACGCTGGGCATATTGGAGGAATACCTTTCATCGTTCAAGGGTTGTGTGATTGTGATTTCACATGACCGTTATTTCCTTGATAATATTGTAGACCATCTTTTTGTCATGGAAGGCGATGGCGTCATTAAGGATTTCCCCGGGAATTATTCCGATTACCGAGCATGGCGGTCGGAACGTGAGGCCGAGCAAAAAAAAGATATGCAGCAAAAGCCTGCCAGGTCAAATCAGCAACGCCCGTGTACGGAGCGTCCGGCCAAGATGACATTCAAGGAGAAACGCGAGTTTGAGCAACTTACATCTGAAATAGAAGCATTGAACCAGGAGAAGGCCGAATTGGACAGCCTGTTCAATTCGGGGGACGTGATTGATGACATTTCCGTAAAATCGGCAAGATATGACGAGATATGCGGACTTATTGACGAGAAGGAAATGCGGTGGCTTGAACTGTCGGAAAAGGAATAGGCAGGATGCTTACTGTTTCCATCGTGACATATAATACGCCGCTGGGGGAACTGGGGCAATGCTTGGATTCTCTGGGTGTAGGCGTGGTGGAACGTGTTTTTGTTGTCGACAATTCCAGGAGCGATGATATAATGCGTTTTTGCCATCAGCGCGCCAATGTGGAATATGTACAGTCGGACAACCGCGGATATGGCGCAGGCCATAACCAGGGTATTGCCAGGGGTATCGGGCTTGGTGCTGACTATCATCTGGTCATAAATTCGGATATATATTTTACCCCCTCCATCCTTTGCCGTATAATGGAATATATGGACAGGGAAAAGGATGTCGCCATGGTGCATCCGGCTGTGTTCTATCCAGATGGCAGGTTGCAGTATACCAGCCGCCTGCTTCCGCGTCCGATTGATGTTTTTGCCCGCAGGTTTCTTCCGGGTTGTTTGGTCAGGGGCATCAACCGCAGATATCTGCTGGAACAGTACCCGCATACAGTCCCTTTTGACTGCCCGTACCATCAGGGAAGTTTCATGATGCTGCGTGTAAGGGCATTGAAGGATACGGGTGTGTTCGATGAACGGTTTTTCATGTATCCTGAAGATATTGACCTTACAAGAAGGTTGCACCGCAATTACCGTACTATGTTTTGGCCGGAGGTCTCAATCGTACACTGCCATCGTGCGGCATCCTATGGCAGCATGAAGATGACATGGATACATGTTAAAAACATGATAATGTATTTTAACAAATGGGGATGGCTGTTTGACCGTGAACGCAGGGCCGTGAACCGAGAGGTGCTTAAAGGTATGGAGCTCAGAAAAAAATGCGGGCTACGGCCTTGAATATCCTTTTGCCGAAAAATGAAAGAATTATACCTGCTTTGTTTTTTGCCCTTACCCGCGGATTGAGCAGGCTGGACATCCTCAGTTCCCTTATCACGCTCCAACACATGTCAGCTTCCCGGGTATAGCTACCGTCTTGGTCATTGGCGGCGATCAGGGCGAATGCGTTGAAATTTGCGCTCAGCCTGCGGTCGCGGGCGGCTTTCTTCAGTGGCGCGGCAATATCGTTTTCCATACGTTCCGTCACTTTAAGTGCATCCAGCCGTCGTCTGTCGAATTTATGGAGTATGCTGCCATGGTTCGTACGGTAGAAATATACGGGCACATTTATTACCGCTATACGGTCGACCTGCCGGTATATCCTGTAAAAAATGTCGAGGTCCTCGTAGTATAGCCCTTCGGTGAACCGTTCACCGGTGAACAGTCTGGATGCATATAGTTTTCCGCATACAGAGTTGTTGATGGAATCAGGCGATGTCTGATAGAGAGTGGTGGATGATATCCAGTTAGAGGCGAAGACCAGAGGGGTAGAGGACGATGCCGGTATGGCTCGGGGTGATTCGCCTTTTATGAATCCGCCTATCACTATGTCGCAGCCTGTGTCTGATGCAGCGTCAAGGAGGTGTCTGAGCGCTCCTGGCGTCAGGCAGTCATCAGCATCGACAAACAAGACCCATTTCCCCGATGCATTGTCCAGGCCTGTATTGCGGGCGCTTGAAAGGCCCTTGTTTGGTTGCCTTATGGCCTTGACGCCATGACGGACGGCAATATCATAGGTAGAATCGGTAGACCCGTCATCGACCACAATCACTTCCATGCAGGCATCTTGTGTCAGGATGCTTTCCAGACACGCATCAAGATATTTTTCTGCATTATAAGCCGGTACTATAATGGAAATCATAGTGTGATGGTCGCCGCTTCGGATTCGTTGTTGACCCTGTCCAGGGCGGTTACTGCAAAGGTTGTCCCTTCCGGAGTCCCCTCAGGTATGGGGTAATGCCGGTCTCCTGTTATGGCGATGATTGCATCTGCACATCCTGTGTCAATGTCATCGCCTGGATCGAACTGGTATATTACAAACCTTGTGACATCAGATATGTGGTTGTGAGGTGACGGAGACTTCCAAGACAGCATTCCGTCTTTCGCCTTTAGCTTTGACGGGGCGTGTGGCGGTGTGTCGGAAAGCCATGGGTATGATGGGGGCAATGCGATTGTAGAATGTATGTCATAAGCAAGGGAGTCGGCGATTCCTCCGAGGTTGTCGGTGACACAGTATCCTGGCCACCAGCAATTGCCTTGGACCTCCGGCAGCTTACGTGACAGTGACACTTTGGCGTTGAGCTGTGATTGGAGAGTAGAGGGTTTAATATCGGGGGCGGACATGGTGCGTTCTACATCTTGTCCAATGTATATGTGCCGTCCCTGAGAATTGTCATTCCACCAATATGCCAGTTTCCCGGATGGCGCTACCTTGTTTTCCAATGTCCAATA
>VSPW01000037.1 GCA_009775535.1 Muribaculaceae bacterium | reverse complement strand
CATAGCCGTAGAAGCGTTTCAGCAGGGCCTTCGCCTTATTTCCATAACCCACATCCATATCAGAAAGCGTTCTTGTCGGGCAGGAATGCCTTGAATGCCGTGAGCACCACTATCTTAAGGTCAAGGGGTAGACTCCAGTTCTCTATATACCATACGTCATATTCCACCCTGCGCTCCATTTTCCACAATTCATCGGTAAGCCCACGGTAGCCGTTTACCTGCGCCCAGCCGGTTATGCCAGGCTTTACAACATGGCGCACCATATATTTATCCACCAGGCGAGTGTAGTCTTCTGTATGTTTCAGCATATGCGGGCGCGGACCGACTATGCTCATCTGCCCCAAAAACACGTTTACGAACTGCGGCAGCTCATCCAGGTTGGTCCGGCGCAGGAAATCTCCCACGCGGGTCTTGCGGGGGTCTCGTTCAGTGGCCTGCAACGTATCTGCATCCTGATTAACACGCATTGTACGGAATTTTATGCACGGGAATGTGCATCCGCGGTAACCCGTACGGCGCTGGATAAAGAACACCGGCCCTGGCGAGGACATCTTTATGGCAATGGCGATAGGGATGAAGACCACCGGCGACACAAGCAGGAAAACACAGGAAAGGACAACATCAAACGTCCGCTTCAATGCACGGTTCACCATAGAATGCAACGGGTTGCTGCGCGTGCTGATTACGGGCATCGACCCCACCTTGTACATCTGGAAATTACGTGGTACGGTATGCGGTATCTGTGGGACGTAATAAAGCTTTGTCACACAATCGTCAGTGGTCTTTGTAACATAGGCCAGGTTATCATCGTCGCCATCAGTGAGGGCATAGAATACCTCATCTATGCTGTGGCTCAGTATATAGTCCTTCAACTGCCCGATCTCACCGAGATATCTGGCAGGTAGGCCGTCTTCTGTGTTATTGCCGAAAAATCCGTATACACGGTATCCATATGAAGCATCACCGCTCAATTCTGCATACAGGCGACGAGCAGTAGCGTTTGTCCCGACTATAACCACCCGCAGGAAATTCCTCCCACGTTTACGGAATCGCTTCACTATCAACCTGGACAATATCCACCACAACGGGAGGGCCACAAATGTTATGCCGTAAAATTCGCCATAATTTCCGAACGACATATCATTTATGCCCAAAAAGGTGAGCATCGCCATAAAAAACAACGCATGTACCGATACCGCAACCAGAGAATTGACCAGCACATTCTCCATATATATCGAACGTGCACGGCGCGACTGCGATGACCAATAGGCCACCGGGACATACGCCACATCAACCAACAGCCATATCACCCTTAGGCTGCCATGGTTGTATATCTCAGGCGAGGAAATAACCGTGACGTAAAAGGCCAGATTGAATATCAGCAGATCGACAGCACTTATTATGGTGCTGACAAACCGACCATATCCGCCTTTTCGGTTCACTGAAGTCATAGGGTTTCAGAAATCTACTCTGCCGGACATGCCGGAGGCCTGGACATGCGCCGCATGTCCAGGCTGCCTTTACCGGCAGAATGCTTGTTTATCAGAGTTTGGAATCAATAAGGGCTATCTTCTTCTCCAGCATCTCCAGGTCGTCCTTGACACGCTGCACCCTGTGCTGCAATTCACGCATCATCGATTCTCCGGCCTTCGATTTTGAGCTGAAGAATCCCATATTGTTCTCGACAGTCTGCAATTCCGCACGTTTCTGCTCAAAAGCGCGCATAAGCCTCTCCCGCTCACGGTACAGCCTGTTCTCATCGCCGGATATCCCCTCAAGCGAGCTTTCAAAACCTGCGAAATTCTCACGCGACTCACGCATGTTAAGTCTGGAATACAAACCGTTGACCTTTTCGCGGTATGCATCATATATCTTGTCCTTATCGCGGAACGGGACATGGCCTATCTGATTCCATTTAGCCTGCAGTTCCTTTATGGCCTTTACTGCCTCCTCGCGTGGAGCATCCGCGGCGATGTTGCCAAGTGCTTCGATTATCTCGCGCTTTGCCTTCAGGTTGGCCTGCTGTGTGGACCTCACACCCGATGTTGCAGCCTTTTTAGCGTCAAAGAATGCATCACATGCTGTCTGGAAGCGACGCCACACTGAATCGCTGTGCTTCTTGGGAACAGCCCCTATGGTCTTCCATTCTTTCTGAAGCTCCACAAGCTCATCGGAGGTCTTTCTCCAGTCGGTGCTGTCTTTCAACGCCTCCGCACGTTCGCACAACGAAACCTTCTTGGCCAGGTTGGCGGAAAGTGCCTCTTTGGTAGACTTGAAATATTCCGCCTTGGCTGCAAAGAACTTGTCGCATGTGCCACGAAAGCGGGCAAACAGCATATTGTTCATTTTCTTAGATGCAAACCCGAGTGTCTTCCATTCGGCCTGTGCCTCAATAATGACTTTTGTGAGGTCATCCCAGCCGGCATAATTCTTTATCTGTGTATAGTCAAGAGCCTCTATACGCTCGCATATCGCTGTCTTGGCCTGCTCGTTACGCAGTTCTTCAGCCTTACGCTCCTCGAAATGTGCCTGGTAACGCTTGTTTATCTCTGCGGAGATGTCCTTGAATTCACCCCATATCTCTTCACGCTTTTCCTTGGCTACCGGCCCTGTCTGACGCCACTTGTCGTGGAGTTCCTGCAAGCGCCTGAAGGCTGTTATCACATCAGGTTCGGACACCAGACGCTTTGCTTCATCGATAAGCAGCATCTTGGAGTCGAGGTTTTTCTTGAAGTCATAGTCGCGGAGGTCCTTGTTGACCTTCAATTGGTCATAATAGCGTTCCTGGGCATCCTTGAATGCACGCTGTATATCGCTTTCGGCTGACGGGGTAGCCTCCCCTATGGCCAGGAAGTCCTGTCTCAGTTCCTGGAAACGCGGATATGTGCGGTTCACATTATCCGTGTCTGCAGCAAGCTTGTTTATTTCCTCCACTACAGCCTGTTTACGTTCAAGATTGGCTGCACGCAAAGCCTCCTGCTCTGCAACCCATGCCGATTTTTTCCCTTTGATCACATTCAGTATCTCATGCAGGCGCAGTTCACTGGCATCCTCAGCCGCCTGGAACGGTGCGGCATCCTCAACGCCCTCAACGGACTTGTAATATTCTTCCCGTTCGGCAGCTGTCTCTGCAGCACGGAGGTCGCTGAACTGTTTGCGTATACGTGAAACATCCTCACGCCTGATATCAGCGGCATCCCTGGCGGCCAGCTCTTCGGCAGCGGCCAGCAGGCTCTCCTTTGTGGGCGCAGCCTTGTCGGCTTCCGTCTCCCGCTCACCTTCCGACATGATGTCCTCGGCGGCCTTTTCGGGATCGACTCCGGATATGCCAACGGTTTCTATAGTGTTATCGACTGATTTTTCAGGTGCAGAGGCCTCCGCTTCGGATGCCTTGGGTAGGGTCTGGTCCTCCGATACTGGATTTAAGGACTGTTCACGCGTTTCCATAATGATCATTTGTTTTATTTATATGCCCTACAGGGAGCATTTGGCGTCAAATTTAATAAAAATATTTATGAATCTGTCTAAAATCGGCAAAAACTTGCCACCATCCGCCTAAAAACAGGGGAAATACAGACAGCCATATAGATGAAAAAACAGATGGCTTGCTGCCGGCTATTTGAATGTCCAGGTTATAGTGCCACGTGTACGCGAGGGAGGCCCGGATTTCAATGACCGCCGGAACTTGCTCTGACGGGCGGCTTTCATGCATTCCGCTATCACCGCAGGGTTACTGGCCGCAGGCGGTGTGCCTCCCGCTGGTGTAGCGGATATTACTTTCCCTTGGGAGTCGACCTCTACTTCTATTATGACACTGCCGAGAGGCTTTCCCTTGGCCCCGACATCGCCATACGATGATATGGACCAGCCGTTGCCTATCTTTGCCCCAGGCGTCACCCCTTTTGACGGACTGGAGGAATTGCCGCTTTCCTGTGACGACTGTGCCCCGGTATTATTTCCTGTAGAATTATCAGGGCGCGCGGTAAACGCGTTATTGACATTGGTATTGATATTCCTTGCCCTGGCCTTTTCATTCTCCTCGTCGTTTTTGCGAGGGGTGGCCGGCTTGACTGATTCAGGCTTAACCGTCTCCTTGACTGCCGAAGGTTCGGACGCCGTATTCACCGGCGATGCCGCTCCTATGTCGCCGGCATCATCAATGTCAACCGATGACGCCTGCCCAGGGGCGGCATCCGGCCCTTCCACCAGGTCTCCGGCAACAGGCTCATCGTCACCTATATCTGAGGGGATTATCCTGTCCATAGGAACATATTCGTCGGCCAGCAACACTTCGGACTTATCCACATCCCAGCGTGGACGTTCAGCCGGAGGATACGACAAAGCGGCAAATAACAGTATGGCGACCAATAAGGCGACCACCGCCAATGTTCCGCAAAGGGCATATATACGGGACTTATCCTCCATTTTCTACAGTCTTTTATCCGGTGTCAACGGGATTTGTACGGACGGGCCGACGACGGGACTGCCTTGGTGGCAAGCACCATCCTAAGTTTCACTTCAGCAGCAGAATTAAGCACCTCGACCACCTTGCCGTAAGGCACTGACTCATCGGCATACAGGGCAACCGAGGTTAATGGGTCCTGCTCTTTTACCGTCAGCAGGTACGACTGCAGCTGCCCCTCGGCTATCTGCTGCGGCTCGCCATCAGAATATGACACATATATCGACTGCGACTGGTCGATATACACACGTGTGCCCGGTTTCACAGCCGTCTGCTCCACCCCTTCGGGCAAGTTGACCTCAACCGCAGTAGGGAACACGAATGTGGATGTCACCAGGAAGAACACCAACAGCAGGAATATGACATCGGTCATGGATGCCATCGAGAAGGTGGCCATCATGTCTTGTTGCCGTTTTAAAGCCATGTCGCGTTTATATTTCAGTTTGCCGGCTCATTGAGCAGGTCCATGAACTCCATCGTGCGCGCCTCCATAAGGTTCATCACCTTGTTTATACGCGCTACAAGATAATTGTATCCGAACATGGCCACAATCCCTACGACAAGACCTGCCACAGTGGTGACCAATGCCGTGTATATGCCTCCGGCAAAAGAGCCTATCGATGCAGCCGTCCCGGAGTTGGCTATGGCATAGAATGCCTGCACCATACCCACTACCGTGCCGAGAAATCCGAGCATCGGCGCGCCAGAGGCTGTAGTGGCCAGCCACGGAAGCCCTTTGGACAGGTCGGCCACCTCAAGGTTGCCGGTATTTTCTACCGCCACCAGCACATCGGATGTCGGACGGCCTATACGGGAAATACCCTTGGATATAAGGCGGGCATACGGCGATTGTGTCTTCTTGCACAGGTTGAGCGCGCTTTCTACCTCGCCCTCGTGTATATAGTCGCGTATGCGCTGCATGAATGTGCCGTCCTCGCGTGCGGCCTTGCCAATCACAACGGCCCGCTCTATGAACACATACACGCTAATTACCAGCAACACGGCCAACGGGATCATTATCCATCCGCCTTCAAGGCAAAGCTCCCATAGCGACATCTCCGATACAGGTGATGCCTGGGCGGACACAGCGGCGCTCTGCAGAGAGTCGGCCACGGCCTCAACATGGGGTGCATCCTGAGGCAATATAGATGATAGTATAGAGATTGACATAAGCCTTTATCTTTTTTTATTAGTCAACGTTTCATAAGGCATCCGCGGTATCGGCGGATGGTCTCCTGGAGGCCGAGATACAGGGCATCGCAGATAAGCGCATGCCCGATCGACACCTCATTAAGATAAGGCACACGCGAATGGAAAAACTCAAGGTTCTCCAATGAAAGGTCATGGCCTGCATTCACTCCCAGGCCGCAGCCATGGGCAATCTTTGAGGCTTCGACATAAGGGGCAACGGCGGCCTCGGGATCAGATGCATACATGTCGGCATATGGCTTTGTGTACAGCTCCACCCGGTCGGCGCCTGTACGTGCTGCCATTTTTATGACATCTGCCTCGGGATTTACGAAAATGGAGGTGCGTATGCCAACTCCCTTGAAACATTCCACCACGGATGTAAGGAAGTCCACGTTCAAGGCCACATCCCAACCTACATTGCTTGTCACCTGCTGGGGTGAGTCAGGCACCAATGTAACCTGTTCGGGACGTGCCTTCAGGACCATATCGATGAAATCCGGGGAGGGATATCCCTCGATATTGAACTCGGTCTTGACCAACGTCCTGAGCCTGAACACATCATCATGACGGATATGACGTCCGTCAGGTCGCGGGTGAACGGTTATTCCCTGTGCGCCGAAAGCTTCACAGTCGACAGCCACCTGCTCAACACATGGGCGGTTCTCACCGCGCGCATTGCGCAGAGTGGCCACTTTATTTATATTTACACTTAAATTAGTCATCCAATCTGTCTTTTTAACATCTAAAAACAAACAATCTACATTTATATCGAGTATTGTTCGTAATTTTGTGGAATAATCAACCCACAAATTTAGTCAGAAATAATATAACTGCGAAAAATTTGACCCCAAAAGATAATACACAGGACGAATTTGACCGTCTGTTCCCTGCTGTGGACGACAGTTGCCGGCTCACTGTCAGTTGCCGCCGCGGCGAATACAGCGCTTCGCGCATAGCACGGGCCATAGAGGACTGCGATGCGCATATTCTGAACCTTAACGTCACGTCAGACACAGACCCTGCCGGATCTATAACCGTAGATCTACGTGTCAACCGTACAGACATAGGCGCAATATGCCGTTCGCTGTCGAGGTACGGCTATGATGTCACATCTGCCGAGACTGCCGCCGCCAATGACCTGGACACTGTACGCAACAGGGTGAACGAACTGCTCCATTACCTGCAATTATAACCTCTAACGGCACACCACAGTCATGGATATAGCCATATACGGATATGTACCAACACATACTGACCGGGAAGCCCTGGCGAAACTGCTGTGCCTCCTGGCAAACGGAAACGACACCAGGCTTCTGGTATACCCGCCGTTTATGGACACGCTATGCTCCAGCGGAATATCGGATATAATCCCCAAAGGGAAGGCTGTCAAGGCCGATACCCCTGACGGGGCTATAATCGCGTTGAGCATCGGCGGCGACGGCACTTTCCTGCGCACGGCGCAATGGGTGGGCGCACGCCAGATACCGATACTTGGCGTGAACACGGGACATCTCGGCTACATGTCGGCCACAACATTGCAGAACCCCGAAATGTTGGCAACGGATATCCTGAATGGAGGCTTCAATGTGCAGCGGCGTTCGCTGCTTGAGGTCGGCTTGGAGGGAGGGGCTTTACCCGAAAGCCTTTGGCCGTATGCACTCAACGAGGCGGCGATGCTGAAGGAAGACACAGCCTCGATGATAGCCTGTGACACATACGTTGACGGGCATCCGCTGGCCAATTATCTCGGGGACGGTCTGATAATATCTACCCCTACAGGCTCTACGGCATATAACCTGTCGGCCGGCGGCCCTATAATACAGCCTTCGGCCCCTGTGTGGGCCATATCGCCAATAGCTCCCCATGCACTGACCATGCGTCCGCTCGTTGCCAGCGACCGATCGGTGATCTCGGTGACCGCGGGGTCGCGCAGCGGCTCTTTCCGGCTTAGCCTGGACGGCAATTCAATAACGGTGGCATCCGGCGTGACCGTGAGGATATCCAAAGCGCCTTTCAATATACTGGTGGCCTCCGACAGCAGGAATAACTGGAGCGACAACCTGAGGCGGAAACTCATGTGGGGCATAGATCCCCGCTGAAAAACATCTACATGATATGCGGGCGCTCGAACCAACCATTTTCTACTATGAGCCTCTTGATGCAGAGGTGTATATTTCGCCCCGCCTAAATGCGCGGCGGTTCACTGCCAGATGGCGCAACGGACGGGTACTGCTCTCAGCCCCCAGATATGCATCTGAACGGGAGGCACTTTCGGTTCTTGACAATCTGGCATCGAGCCTGAAAGGCATGCGCCCTGCCCCGCTATATGCGCACGGGGCTGTCATGAGGTTCGACAACGGCGAAATACATATCGCTACACAGACAAATATACCCGGACGGATAATCTCTGACTGTGAATTCGATGACGGCAGGTACAAAATCACAATAGGCCTGCCGCCTGATGCCGACCCGTCCGCCCCGGATATAGCTCGGCTTGTGAGCCGCCTGATATGCGAACGTGCAAAATGGCTGGCACACCTTATGCTGATACCGCAGGCCAAGCTTGTGGCGGAACGTATCGGCCAGCATCCGACAGCCTGGGGCATATCATCAGGTCTCCGTATACTTGGCCGTTGCGACCGGCGCGGCATAATAAGCCTCAGCTATGCCTTGATATTTGCCCCCACGGACATAAGGGAGTTTGTAATATGCCATGAGCTGGCACATCTCAGGGAGATGAACCACTCCCCCCGTTTCCATGAAATCCTGGAGGAATATTGCGGCGGACGGGAGAAGGAGTACACCAGACGCCTCAAGGCGGTGAAGTGGCCTTTCGTAAAATAAGCGACTAGAGGTTGCCCATCAGCCGGGCCAGGTACTTGCCTATGATGTCGAATTCGAGGTTCACCTTGTCGCCGACTGCAATGTCGCGGAAGTTGGTATGCTCAAATGTGTACGGTATGATGGCCACACGGAATGAATTGTCGGTAGAATCGCACACAGTAAGGCTTACGCCATTGACGGTGACCGATCCTTTTTCGACCGTCACATATCCTTTTGCCGCCATTCGGGGGTCAACATTACTGTAAACGAACTTGAAGTATGTGCTTCCGTCGACCTGCTGTATGTCCTCGCACACGGCGACAGTGTCGACATGCCCCTGCACGATGTGTCCGTCCAGACGACCGTCCATCTTCATGGAGCGTTCGAGGTTGACCGACATCCCAGGCTTCAGGCCGCCAAGGTTGGTGCGTGATAGGGTTTCCTGGATGGCCGTGACGGTGTATGTGCCGTCGCCGTTGATCGATACCACAGTCAGGCATACGCCGTTGTGTGCGACCGACTGGTCTATGCTGAGCTCATCAGTAAAGGAGCATGCAACGGTCAGCTGCAGGTTGCCATCCTCATATACGGCGCGGACAACGCGTCCGGCCTCTTCAACTATTCCTGAAAACATGATTTTTATATATAGTTATTTGTTTGTGAGTTTATTTTTCCCGGCTACAACACCTCTGGCGGCGTAGCGGGGGCATGGGTGGAGAGTATGCGCCATTGCTGCGGGTAAAGGTTGTTGGAACGGTTGCCCATGTTCTTTACAAATCCGAGCGGATGGCCAGCGTAGGTCAGCAGTACATAGCCCCGCTGGACTGAACCGGGGAGCGTGACAGCTTCGCGCCTAAGGTAGGAAACCGCTGTAGGATAGTCAACTTCGCAGGAAGGTAGAGCGGACTGCCGAAATGGGGTGGACATCGCCAGGTGCTGCGACAGCACAAGGTCGCGCCCTTTCACAGTCCCTACCACAATGCCACCGTAGATGACATCCAGGGCCTGGCGGAGACGGCACACGGCATCATCATGCTGCCGCGGTACGGCAACGACCGTGTCCCCGGGGCTGTCAATGTGGAAGGTGTAATCCTGCGGGCTTTCAATCAGCTCCGATGCCTGGTCGGCCACCTGGCGGAGCAACACGGGGGATGTGGCTGCGGGCCTGTGCTTGTTACGGCCCTTGATGTTTCCATCCACCCTTCCCTTACGGGAATCCCCGTCCTCCGGTTTACGGAGGACGGCCAGGAACAGGCCTTCGCCCTGCAGAAGATGCGGCATGAACCGACGGCAAGGGTACGGGGTGTCTAAACCCGGGGCTATGCCGTGGCCTGATGGAAGGCCTGTGGCAACGGGTTCGGCATCCAGCTCCGAGACCATATATGCGACCATCTCTTCATTCTCCTGCCGGTTGAAGGTGCATGTGCTGTATATAAGATATCCGCCAGGGCGCAGAGCCGGCCAAAGGTTGCTGACAATCTCTTTCTGCCGCGCGGCACATCCGGCGACCAGCGCCGGCGACCATTGCCTGACGGCCTCGGCGTCCTTACGCATCATGCCTTCGCCTGAGCACGGAACATCGGCGGCGATTATGTCGAAGAAGCCTTGGAGGCTACGGAACTTTGCTGTGTCGCCACGAGAGACAACGGATGCCGGGCAGCCCCATTTTGCCATGTTTTCGGCCAATACGGCCGCGCGGCGGTGGTCATATTCGTTTGCTACAATCAATGATCCCTGCGGCAATGCATCGGCCGCGGCGGTGGTCTTGCCTCCGGGAGCGGCACAGGCGTCGAGATAGCGCACATGCTGCCCTGCCGCAAGTGCTGCCGCGACTGCGCCTACGGCCATTGATGATGCGTCCTGGACATAATACAGTCCCTGGTGGATGGCCGGGTCGAAAGTGAACTGCGGCCTGGAGTCGAGATACCATCCGGACTGTGCCCACGGCACCAGCCGCGCCCCTGGCGGCGGCGCTATGCCCTTACGTGTGTTCGCGCGCACGGAGACAGCCGGGAGGGTCGACTCCAGCGCCCCGGCCAAACCGCCGAGCAACGGCGAGCCGTAGGCTTCTATCATGGATATAAATTCCTGGGGTAATACCATATGGCATGTGTATTTTTATTTATGCTGCCGGCATTATATCAATGTCAATTTAAACGCTTCGACAAAATTGCGCATCTTTTCTGATGTAGCCATCATGTGCTGGTACACTTCTCGTTCGTTCCATACTACAGGGGCTGACTGTCCGCGGTTGAGGACGATATCAAATGAGAGCATGTCGTTCTGGAGGCTGTCATGTATGTGCCTCAGCAATGCTGGCATTGCGTCACGGAAAATCTGCGCCTGGGATTCGGAGTCGACAGTGACCTGCCATGTGTCACCGGCGATGTGCACCGGACGGTGAGAACGCATGGAGTTGACTATCAGATGCTCGGTAGGGTTGGCCTCAATGTATGCATCCCATGCGGCATCAAGCGATTCGGCTGTATATGGCGATGTACGGTCGTGACGGTCATCGGCAACGGCGGCTTCCTTGGGTTCATTGCGCGCTATGCCTGCTTTAAGGGTCAATCCCGGGGTACGCAACGATACGTGCGGCCTTTGTTGCGGAGCTGATGGCCTTGAGGACATGTGTCCGGTGTCCGTGGCTACAGTGGCAGCGGATACAGTTGCGGGCCTTACGGCTGCCGGCTGGCTGACCACAGTTGCCGGCTGGCTGCCGCCATCACTATCATGAGGCTTTATTTTTTTTAGCTGCCCCCCTCCCACGCCTTCGTCTAGCGAGAGGGGCTGAGTAGTTGGCAGAGCCGTATGAGCGTAAGCTCGACAAGGAATTGTTTGTTTGATGCAGTACGGAAGTTCAAGTCGGCATCGCCAAGGATGGCCATGGCTTTGTAGAAGAACTGTACGGGGCATTGCGATGCCAATTGGGCCATCTGCCCACGGATGGCGTCGGGTGCGTCCAGGAGCTGGACCGTTGCCGGGTCACGTGCCACCATGAGGTCGCGCATATATGATGCGAGTCCATTGATGAAGAACAGGGAGTCGAAGCCTTTGTCGCGTATCTCTTTATATATAAGGAGGGCGGCGGGGACGTCTTCTTTTACAAATGCGTCAAGCAGACGCGAGTAGTATGCGTTGTCGAGGACGTTGAGGTTTTCGATGGTAGATGCATACGTAATGTTGCCCATCGATGAGGCTGCCACCTGGTCGAATATCGAAAGTGCATCGCGCATGGCGCCATCGGCGTTGCCGGCGATGACGTGGAGGGCGGCAGGCTCGGCGGCTATGCCTTCCTGCGACGCCACATACAAGAGGTGTGACACCATGTCGTTGACGGTTATGCGGTTGAAGTCGTATATCTGGCAACGTGAGAGTATGGTGGGTATTATCTTGTGCTTCTCTGTCGTGGCAAGGATGAATATGACATATGACGGCGGCTCTTCGAGGGTCTTGAGGAATGCATTGAACGCTGCCTGTGACAGCATGTGGACCTCATCGATTATGAACACGCGGTAGCGTCCGGTGGTGGGCGGTACCATCACCTGTTCGATGAGCGATTTTATGTCGTCGATGCCGTTATGCGATGCGGCGTCCAGCTCGATAATGTTGAGAGACCGTGAGCTGTTGAACGCGCGGCATGACTCGCATTCGTTGCATGCTTCGCCGGAGGGTGTGCGGTGCTCACAGTTTATGGTCTTTGCAAATATGCGCGCACATGATGTCTTGCCTACCCCACGGCTTCCACAGAACAGGTATGCGTGGGCCAGGCGGTCGGATGCGATGGCATTTTTAAGGGTTGATGTCAGCGCCCGCTGCCCTACGACAGATTCAAATGTGGAGGGGCGGTATTTCCGCGCAGACACGATATATGGTTGCATGGATTTTTTATGTGTTGGGTTGATATTTTTAGGGGGGGGGGGGGGGGGGAGATGGGTGGGGTGGGGGGGTGGTGGGGGGGGGGGGGAA
>VSPW01000036.1 GCA_009775535.1 Muribaculaceae bacterium | reverse complement strand
CATCAACACCAAGCTCCGCGATGTGTACCATTCACTGGATGCTTTGTGTGACGACATGCATATACAACGCCCCGAGCTGGAAACCCGGCTGGCGGAGGCAGGATTCACATACGACCCGGATGTCAACAAATTCTGGTAAATGGAGGACTATCTAGAAAAACTTAATCCACAGCAACGTGAGGCTGTCGCATATCTTGACGGACCTGAGCTGGTAATTGCCGGCGCCGGTTCTGGAAAGACACGTGTACTCACATACAAGATCGTGCACCTGCTGGCCCGTGGATTCGAGCCATGGCGCATCATGGCGCTAACGTTCACCAACAAGGCTGCCAGGGAAATGCGCGAACGAATCACGGCGCTCACAGGCGCTTCAACGGCATCAAAGCTGTGGATGGGTACATTCCATTCAATATTCGCCCGAATATTGCGTCTCAACGCTGAGCGTATAGGGTTCAAGCCAGGATTCACCATCTACGACTCGGCAGATTCAAAGTCGCTTGTAAAGTCGATAATCAAGGATATGGGGCTTGATGACAAGGTCTACAAGCCGGCCACGGTACTCGGGGCGATATCATCGGCAAAAAATGCCCTGGTGTCGCCGGAAGACTATGTCATGTCGCGTGATGTGACAGAAGCAGACCGAAGGGCAAAACGGCCGCTTACAGCACAAATATACAGGGCATACCGCGACCGCTGCCTGATTGCGGGGGCTATGGACTTCGACGACCTGCTGTACTATACCAATGTTCTGCTGCGCGACAGCCCTGACGTGCTGCGCCACTACCAGGAATTTTTCCAATACGTTCTGGTCGACGAATATCAGGACACCAATTTCGCCCAGCACCTTATCGTATCGCAGCTTAGCCGGAATTCACGGATGCTTTGTGTAGTGGGCGATGACGCCCAAAGCATATACTCCTTCCGCGGTGCCAACATACGCAACATACTAAACCTAAAGCAGTCATATCCCGACCTGGCAACGTTCAAACTGGAAAGGAACTACCGTTCCACACAGTGTATAACAGATGCAGCCAACTCCCTGATAGCAAAAAACAAATTCCAGATACCCAAGACGGTGTTCTCCGAAAATGAACAGGGCGCACCGATAGAAGTAGTGGAAAGCTACAGCGACTATGACGAGAGCTACCTGGTGGCCAACCGCATATCACAGGTGAAAATGCGCTCCTCCGACAGCTACGAACAGTTTGCGGTGCTATACCGCACAAACGCCCAGAGCCGTATACTGGAGGAATCTTTGAGGAAACGCAACATACCCTACCGCATATACGGCGGACTATCTTTCTACCAGCGTAAGGAAGTGAAAGACGCCATAGCATATTTCCGGCTATCGATAAACCCTTACGATGACGAAGCCATCAGGCGGATAATCAACACCCCCGCACGCGGGATAGGCGAGACGACCCTCGCAAAAATAACCCGTGCGGCCATAGACAGCAGCGTGGCCTTATGGAGCGTGATTTCTGAACCAGACTCATACGGGCTCGCTGTGAACAGTGGGACAAAACGCAAACTCTCCTTGTTTGCCGAACTGATAAATGAGTTCGCCGGCCTGAACGCCCAGGGCGCTGACGCCGATACAGTAGCCCGGACCGTCATATCCAGGACAGGGCTGCTGACTTCCCTTATAAGCGACACAACCCCGGAAAGCATCTCCAAACAGGAAAATATACAGGAAATCCTCAACTATGTAAAAACATTTGTCGAGGAAAAACGAGAGGAAGGCAACCCCGAAAATGTCAACATGTCCGATTTCCTTGCCGAGGTGTCGCTGGCTACCGACCAGGACACAAAGGAAGACTCCAGCGCCGAAAGGGTGACATTGATGACGGCACATGCCGCAAAAGGCCTGGAATTCAACAACATATTCGTAGTCGGTGTCGAAGAGGAGCTTTTTCCGTCGGCCATGGCCTCGAATTCCCCACAGGAAATAGAGGAGGAAAGACGCCTGCTGTATGTGGCGATAACCCGTGCCAGGAAATTCTGCATGCTATCGTACGCAAAAAGCCGTTTCCGCAACGGACAGACATGCATCACAAGGCCTTCACGCTTCATATCCGACATTGACCGCTCCCACCTTAAAATGGCAATGGGAAGCGATATCACCGCTACAACGTGGACCGACAGCACAAGCCCATACCGGCAGTTCATGCCTCAGAGAATGGCCCTGCCACAAAATTCCGGCCGGACACCACAAGTAGGACACCACAGGCCGCCAATGCCTCCAAAACAGCCGGCCGGCGCATTCGCCATACATACAGCAAGCGAACTGTCGGCAGATATGCGGATACGCCATGAGCGCTTCGGCCCTGGAGTCATAACCGGGATTGACACGGCCAACCCTGCCTCAGGTGCACGGATCCAAGTGGACTTCGACAACGGCACATCAAAGACCCTCCTGCTTTCATACGCAAAATTTCAGATAATATAATACACCATGCGCCAACACGAGCTCCCTACCCCATACTACATTATATATGAAGACCGGCTACGCCACAACCTGGAACTGATTTCAGACGTGGCCGAACGTGCCGGCGTAAAAATAATAATGGCCTTCAAGGCAAATGCCCTGTGGCGGACGTTCCCAATAATCCGAGAATACATCACCGACTCCACCGCCAGCTCCATCAATGAGATGAAACTCGGCAACGAATTCCTGCGTGGCGACGTTCACAGCTATTGCCCTGCATATACCCCGCAGACCATAGGCGAATACCTACAAGGCTCATCACACCTTACGTTCAATTCACTGTCGCAATGGAAGGCTTATGCCCCGGTGGTGAACAGCTACAATTCACTTGACGGCGTGCGGCACGTATCGCCCGGGCTTAGGGTCAACCCTAAATGCTCGGTAATAGAGACCGACATCTACAATCCTGCCCTTCCAGGCTCACGTTTCGGCGTATCCTCCGCAGAAATCGGTGAAAAGCTACCAGACGGAATAGAAGGCCTGCATTTCCATGCCCTCTGTGAGTCTACATCCTATGACCTTGAAAAGGTGATGGCTGCCTTTGAGGAACAGTTCGGGCATCTGTTGCACCAGGTGAAATGGGTCAATATGGGCGGCGGACACCTGATGACACGTGAAGGATATGACACCGGACATCTTGTAGACTTACTGCGCGGCTTCCGTTCACGGCATCCATGGCTGCAAGTCATACTGGAACCAGGCAGCGCGTTCACCTGGCGTACAGGCGACCTAGTGACATCAGTGGTGGACATAGTAGAGAACGACGGCATAAACACGGCGATTGTCGATGTATCGTTCGCGTGCCATATGCCCGACACCCTGGAAATGCCTTACAAGCCTGTGATATCCGAGGCGGTAGAACCTGCCGAAGGACTGACGCCATACCGGCTCGGAGGCAATTCATGCCTCAGCGGCGACTTCATGGGCGACTGGACGTTCCCGCGACGTCTAGAGAAAGGCGACCGCCTTACCCTTGAGGACATGAACCACTACACAACAGTAAAGACAACTATGTTCAACGGCATACAGCATCCCGACATGGTGCTTTGTGACAGCCATGGTGAATGCCACTACCTTAGGAGGTTCACTTATGATGACTATAAATCGCGCATGAGCTGATTAATTATCCGACCTTACATTAAACGATAAAAGATGCCACGTTTTTCCGTCATAGTACCAGTCTACAACCGTATTGACGAAGTAGCCGACCTCATGGAAAGCCTATCTCGGCAGACATATACCGACTTTGAAGCCATAATAGTAGAGGACGGCTCAAGCGAGCCCTGCAAAGATGTGGTCGAAAGCTATAAAGGCAAGATTGACGCCCATTACCACTACAAGCCAAATGAAGGGCGTTCGATAGCCAGGAATTACGGCATGGAGCGGTCCAAAGGCGACTTCCTCATATTCTTCGACAGCGACTGCGTGATACCTCCAGATTATTTCAAGACGCTGTCGGAAGAGCTTGACAAATGCCCGCTGGACTGTTTCGGAGGGCCTGATGCCGCCCACGACTCTTTCTCCTCCACGCAGAAAGCCATCAACTACTCCATGACATCATTCCTCACTACCGGAGGTATACGCGGAGGCAAGATACAGCTCGAGAAGTTCACTCCGCGCACATTCAACATGGGCTTTTCACGCAAAGTCTACAGCAAGGTGGGCGGATTCAGGGAAATGTTTTCGGAAGACATCGACATGAGCACCCGCATACGACAGGCCGGATTCAATATCGGCCTTATACGCCCTGCCTTCGTATACCATAAACGCCGTGTGGATTTCCGGAAATTCCTGCGACAGGTATATGTGTTCGGCATGTCGCGCATTACCCTTAAGCTCCTGTATCCTGACTCTCTGAAAGCGGTGCACCTGATGCCGGCGGCATTTGTGGCCGGACTGGTGGCAATGGCCATACTTGGCATTGCCGTAAGCCCCTGGTTCTTGCTGCCCGTAGGCATATATTTCCTGGCCATATTCGTCTGTGCGCTGTTTGCGACAAGATCCGCTGTCATAGCTGCAAAGGCCGTACCTGCCAGCTTCATACAGCTTGCCGGATACGGATGCGGGTTCATCCAGGCATTCTTTACCAAGATAGTGCTCAGGCGCGGCCGCGACATAGACCAAGAAGTGGCGATGCGCAAAGGCAAATGACCGGCAGTTTCATTGCATACATAACAAAATAAATATCATAATCATCATGGCTCTTATCCTATATAGAATCTATCAGGTGCTGATAATGTTACCGTTGGCATTTGTGGCCACCCTTCTGGCGTCGTTAATAACAATAGCCGGATGCCTTCTCGGAGGCAGCCGCATATTCAGCTACTATCCGGCCCACATATGGGCAAAGATATGCTGTTGGCTTTCGCTTGTAAAGGTCACGGTCAACGGACGCGAAAACATCGACAAGAACACAAGCTATGTCTTTGTCGCCAACCACCAGGGTGCATATGACATATTCGCAATCTATGGTTTCCTTAACCATAATTTCAAGTGGATGATGAAAATAGGACTGATGAAGATACCTATGGTTGGATACGCCTGCAAATGCGCCGGACAAATATTTGTTGACAATTCCTCACAATCTGCGGTACGGCGCACCATGGAGGCCGCAGAACGCCAGCTAAGCCGCGGAATGTCGGTAGTTGTGTTCCCCGAAGGGTCACGTACCCTTGACGGTAAGATGCATGCCTTCAAGCGAGGCGCATATCAGCTTGCCATGGAATTCAACCTTCCGGTGACACCGATAACCATTGACGGTGCTTACGAGATAATGCGCCGCCGCGGACCGAAACTCCCGCACTGGGGGCACATCACCCTTACCATACACAAACCGATACATGCCCCGGAGGATGGCCATGAGCTGAAAAGCCTGATGGCTGAAAGCTTTGATGCGATACATTCGGCCCTTCCAGAATGCCACAAATAATAGGGGGGGTATGGTCGGAAACCGCATACATATCATAATTGTGGCAGCCGGAAGCGGACGGCGATTCGGCCAGCCATTGCCCAAGCAGTTCTGCCCGCTCAACGGACGCCCGCTACTGATGACTACAATCGAACGCCTGTACTCTGCATACAGCGAGGCTGAATTAACGGTAGTGCTACACCCCGACTACGAGTCCATGTGGATAGACGAATGCCGTGCGCATGCATTCAACATAAAGGCTCGGATAGTACACGGCGGTGCTACGCGGTGGCATTCGGTCAAGAATGCGTTGGACAGCCTGGATGCAGCCCAGGACGACATAATAATGATACACGACGGCGCACGCCCTTGCGTATCACAAACCATACTGAAGCGCGCGGCGGAGGCTGTGATGTCGGGCAAGGACGCCGTTGTACCCGCCATACCAGTGACCGATTCATTGAGACGCACAACAAACGGCGGCGGGTCTGAAATAGTGGACCGATCGCGGTATATGTCCGTACAGACCCCACAGGCATTCAAAGCGAGCACCATACTTGAAGCCTACCGCCTGGGGTTCAATGAGGCTTTCACCGATGATGCCTCGATAGTGGAGGCTTCAGGGATATGCACAGTATCCATCGTCGACGGAGATCCGGCAAACATCAAGGTGACACATCCAATAGACATCGGCATTGCATCGCTAATCCTCAGCGTCCAGTACTGACTTCCACCGGACTTCAACGCAGTATGTATTTCTCCAACAGCCGTTTGGCCATATCGTAGGCATTGCCTATCGGCTCGGCTGTATACACATACCGCCGTCCTGTAGCCCATGAATGCTCAATGGCATACCAGTCGTAGCCAAAATCCGGTGAACGGAAAAAGCGTTCCCAACGCGGCTTATAGTAATCACGCAACAGGCCGTTCCATTGTCGGTAGGAATAGTCGCGCAAGCCCCCTACGTCTGCGTTTTCCCGCGTACCCCATGTGGTTATGAGCGTCCTGAAGTTGTCAAATTCAAGCCAATCTGCCGCTTCTTTGTCATAAACCCCGACTTCTGCAGGGATACTGCGTGCCATCCCAATCCATTTTCCGGCCATAAAATTGACATTTGTGCCCAGGAGGGCATCAATATCATCAATAAGTTCCAGAAACTCCGCTTTCCTGCATGCAAAACCGGCACTGTCGTCGGCACATCTCGCCTTGTCTATGGCCTTGAGCAATGAATATCCATAATCGGTAAGGGCCTGCCTAGTGACATCGACCAGGTCGTATTCATAATTATCACCTTTCAGGCCGGCATCAAGCAGACAGTATGCGGCATCGGCCACCATCCGCGGATCATAGAAAATATCAGTGCCACCCCATGTAGACACACGGTCGACAGCCCATGACGGACGTGCGCACATCACCGCCTCGTGAGGGCCCTGCAACGGAGTACGGCAGTCAAGCACGGAGCGGCGCAGCAAATCCCACGCCTCGGCCGCCTTACCATTGTAACAGCCATACCGGCTTACCGAATAACGGGACATCCATCCTGATGCATCAGGCCGGGCGGCATGCCACGGCAATTCATAGAGAGCATCATACAGGACTGGAGTCTGTCCAATCGCCTCAGGCGCAGCCCCTATGCCTTTCAATGAAGGCAATGTCGACTTATGGCCGAACCAGCCTTCCATCATTATGCCAAACCTTCCCATCATTCCGGTGCGTCCACCGAAATTAGGTATAACGGTATATACGACATCATGTCCTTTATATGTGTCAAGGCGCGGATTTCCATCTGAATACAAGTCAAGGACAACAAGACGCCCCAACGGAACATTGTCAAGCACAGTATACTGCTGTCCGCTCCATTGCCATTGCTGTATCACCCACCGGGCACTGTCTGTAGCCTTGTCCATGGCATCGAATATACATCTGTATGCACACGGTACGTCGATATCACGGGTATCCGCCCCTTCGTGGAAAGGGTCCATGCTGTAATACTCCGACCTGCCCATCACATCTTCCAGATGACGGTAATACGTGTCGGCCACTCCGCAAAATTCCGGTGAAGCGGGATCCAACAAGAACGGCCGCTCAAAACCGCACCACCCCCCCTGTGGCAAGGCGTGTATGCCTGTACGGCTTTCAAAATCGGAAGGCACCATGCCGGAGTAGCCGGGAAGCACAGGCGTCATACCCAATTCGCGCATACGCCCGTTTATCAGGCGGCACAGCTTTTCCTGCCGCTCATACCACCATTCAGGATTAGGGCCTCCCCATCCTTGCAGGTTGTTCATGCCCCACCATGCCTGGAAACACGGGCCGGCGACAAAACTGGATATCTCCTTGCCGCCATAGCCATAATCAAGCAGGACTCTGCGCCATACCTCCTCAAGGCCTACTATCTGTAATGGCATGTTTATGCCATGTAGGGCCATCCAGTCTATCTCCTTTTCCCACCGTTCCCATGACCACGTGCTTATGGAATATGAAAATGTACAGTAATTCAGATAATATCTGTAATCCGCCGAACAGCTGCGCACCTCCTCCTCTTCTGGGACTGGAAGGTCATATCCCGAAAGGTCGGCAGTAAGATTGTTCCATGAAATGTTAATATTCGCATAATGGTTCAGATACCAGTTTATGCCCGTAGCTGCTGCCAATGCGCTGCTACCCTTTATCAATGGCTTACCCTGGCTGGAAGATATCACGAATGTTTCCCTGCCGGAACATGAAATACGTGGATCGACAGATGTGAGTATACGCCGTGATGCACCTTCGCCCCCGATACGTTCAAGGAGTGCGGCAACGACTTCCTGCCCGCCACCTACGGCCGCAGACACGCTTACCGCAGCAGATAACAAAACAAATACAAAAATTAGAAATCTTATCATGACCATTAACCTTTGCTTTTGTATATGACGCAAAGGACCGATATTAAATTGTGCCCCAGTGACGGTAATATCCATGATTTTCCTTACTTTTGTGTAAACATTCATATATTTCACCATCAACCCGCGCGATTTCGACATAAAATACATAAAGGGTATTGGCCCACAACGTGCCGAGCTGCTTGAAAAACAGCTCGGCATACGCTCCCTCCATGACCTTCTGCGCCATTACCCGTCGCACTATGTAGACCGTTCAAAGACGTACCGCATCGCCGACTTTACGGGCGACATGCCTTATGTGCAGGTACGCGGGCGGTTCGTGACATTCAATGTACAGGGTGAAGGGGCAAAAACCCGGCTTATCGGACTGTTCACAGACGGGACAATGGCCATGGAAGTAGTGTGGTTCAACCGCATAAAGGCCATCAGGCAAAGCTATAACCCCGGAGTGGAATATGTGGTGTTCGGCAAACCTTCACAGTTCAACAACCGATGGAGCATGGTGCACCCTGAAGTGGACCTCCCCCAGGCCATACAGGCGGCGACCGGCATGAGAGGTGTATACCCGCTGACAGATGTCCTGCGTAACCGCGGAATATCATCACGCTCGTTCCACACGTGGATACAGACCGCACTGAACGCCCACCGGGATATCCAGGAGACGCTCCCTCCAGAGACAATCCGCGCCAACGGCCTTATGCCACTGGGATTGGCACTGGCTACCATACATAACCCGTCCGACAATGACAGCCTGCAACGTGCTAGGTTCAGGCTGAAGTTTGAGGAGCTGTTCATGATACAGGTGAACATGCTGCGCATCAACCGTGCGAGACGAAGCCAATTGGCCGGGTTCAGGTTCACGCGCATCGCATATTATTTCAACACATTCTACACACAATGCCTGCCCTTTGAACTGACCGGAGCCCAAAAAAGGGTGCTGCGTGAAATACGCGCCGACATGAATACGGGCAGGCAGATGAACCGGCTGCTACAGGGGGACGTCGGCTCTGGCAAGACGCTGGTTGCGCTGATGTCCATGCTCATAGCCATCGACAATTCCACCCAGGCATGCCTTATGGCCCCGACCGAGATATTGGCAACCCAACATTATGAGACCATATCGCAGATGGCCGCGAAAATAGGGCTGAATGTAAGACTGCTCACCGGCTCTACCCCTAAAAAGGAACGGGCTGACATCCACCGCTCGCTGGCCGATGGCTCGCTGCACATACTGATAGGGACTCATGCCGTGCTTGAAGACCCGGTAGGGTTCAATTCGCTCGGCCTGGTTGTGATTGACGAGCAGCACCGTTTCGGCGTGGCACAAAGGGCCAGGCTATGGAATAAAAATACGTCCACACTGCCACACGTACTGGTAATGACGGCAACCCCGATACCACGCACATTGGCGATGACCGTTTATGGTGACCTCGACGTATCGGTAATAGATGAGCTTCCTCCTGGAAGAAAGCCAATCATGACCCTGCTGCGTTACGACAACCAACGGCTGCAGGTGTACCAGCACCTTTTCAAGGAGCTGTCGGCTGGCCGTCAGGCATACATAGTATATCCTCTTATTGAAGAGAATGAAAAACTTGACCTTATCAGTCTGGAAGAGGGATATGAGTATGTAAGGCAATCTTTCCCTAATTTCAGGGTGGCATATGTTCACGGACGGATGCGGCCTGAGGAAAAAGACCACCAGATGTATCTGTTCTCCACCCATCAGGCTGATATACTTGTAGCCACTACCGTAATAGAGGTAGGGGTGAATGTCCCTAACGCCACTGTAATGATTATCGAGAACGCTGAACGGTTCGGACTGTCACAGCTGCACCAGCTGCGCGGACGGGTAGGACGCGGTGGCGGACAGAGCTATTGTATCCTCATGACAAAACATAAAATAGCCAAGGACACCAGGCAGCGCCTGGAGATAATGACAGCCACTACCGACGGCTTTGTCATTGCAGAGGCAGACATGAAAATGCGTGGCCCAGGCGACATAGAGGGTACAATGCAAAGCGGTATACCTTTTGACCTGCATATTGCCAACCTCGCCACAGACGGACAGATTATCCAGCTGGCCCGAAATTCCGCCGAAGCGCTACTGGATGCCGACCCCGACCTGAACCATCTGGCCAATTCTGCGTTTATTTCAGAGATGCGTTCTACCGCGTCCCGCAGGATTGACTGGAGCCGCATCAGCTGACAATATGGCATTTTTACATAATTTAACTTCAAACCTGACATTCCGAAAGGGATAGTTCAAAAATATGCTGTAAAACATATTTTTAAGCAAAAAAGTGATATTCAATCCATTAGCTTACTATTTTTAATAACGTAAACAATAGGTCACATTTTTTATTCCACTAAATTTCTACCTGCCAGAAATTATTGCTAACTTTGAAGAATAACGATTGGAAAAATCAAAAAGTCTAAAAACGAACTCCTCATGGAACGTACACTTATAATCCTAAAACCATCAGCAATACAGCGCTTTCTGGTAGGCGATGTAATCACCAGATTCCAACATAAGGCATTAAGGATCGCCGGAATCAAAATGATGCAGCTTGACGAAACAATCCTACGTGAGCACTATGCCCACCTTGTAGACCGCCCATTTTTTCCGTTCCTGTTGAATTCGATGATGCTCAATCCTGTCATAGTCATGTGCCTTGAAGGAAAAGATGCTGTAGAAGTGGTGCGCGGCCTTACCGGAGCTACAAACAGCCGCAAAGCTGCCCCCGGCACAATACGCGGCGATTTTGGCATGAGCGGCCAGGAAAACATCATACATGCCTCAGACTCGCCGGAAAATGCCGAAATCGAAATAAAACGCTTCTTCAAGCCGGAAGAGATATTTGACTACGAACTTAGGATTTTCAAGTCACTCTACTCTCCAGATGAACTGTAAAAGCGTTAATTGTTCCTACTAACAACCATTACAAACCATAATTCAAATTAACCATAATCACGCAACATCACATACCATACTGAGAACGCGTAAAATAATTCTCTCCAATCAATTCAATGTATTGTTCTAAAATACTCAAACTCACCTGCACATTCGCGCTAGCAACGCTCTTTATGGCGCCAGCATCGGCACAGACTACAGTATACCGCCTTCCCGGTCAGCATAACGCCGAGCATCAGGATCTGATAGCAGGCCAGATAAATGTAAAGGACCAGGTAAAGGCCGAAGCGACGCAACAGCTTATGGACAACTTCTTCACCGAAGAGGAAGAACCGGAATTCGATATTTATGAGGAAGGTTGGGGCAGCCAACGCGTAAACTGCTATAATGAAAAGGATGTCCCCCAGACACGCGTCATAAATGTGGCCAACTTTGCCATGCCGTGCGATGGATACGTAACCTCTCCCTACGGCTACCGTAGGCGCTTCCGCCGTATGCACAAAGGGATAGACCTAAAGGTACAGACAGGCGATACCGTCTATGCCGCATTCAACGGCAAAGTGCGTCTCACAAAATATGAACGCCGCGGCTATGGCTATTACGTTGTGATACGCCACGAGAACGAGCTGGAAACGGTGTACGGCCATCTTTCAAAATTCCTGGTAGAACCAGACCAATACGTAAAAGCCGGCGACCCTATCGCATTGGGCGGAAATACCGGCCGTTCATTCGGTTCACACCTCCATTTTGAAACCCGTTTCATGGGATATGCCATAAACCCTTCGGCTATCTTTGATTTTGCAAACCAGACAGTGCATACTGATGAATACACATTTGATAAAAATACATTCACACATGCACGTGACTTCTCGCCGGCTGCAAATGCAGAACACCAGCGCCGCTACATGGCAGAGCAATCAAAACGGCCTAAAAAACCGGCTGCGACTAGCGGAAAATCCAATAAAAACAAATCGGCAAGATCATATACAGTACGCAAGGGTGACTCCCTTAGCCGAATCGCTTCACGCAACGGTACTACTGTAAAGAACATATGCAGACTCAATGGAATAACGTCCTCTACAACACTCCGTCCCGGGCAAAAACTGAAACTGAAATAAAATCTTACACATCACTATAGAAACGCAACGCCTCCCGCTAAGCCAAACTTAGCGGGAGGCGTTGTATATAGACGCACTTATTTAAAACTATTACTGTCCGCTAAAACGCAATGAAGTGAGTCCAACTTGCTGAAAGGCAGAAGTTGGACTTGCTTTATGTATATGCCAAGCCCCTCGTCAGTTAT
>VSPW01000035.1 GCA_009775535.1 Muribaculaceae bacterium | reverse complement strand
GCTGTATCATCATTATATCATCTTCCCGCGGTGCAAAAAAATGAAAAACGGGACGCCGCATAAATGACAGTACCGTGCAAGCCAGCGCATTGACCCCCTGGGTATCAGAAAAGACATCAACAGAAATCCCCATCAAGAATCCAATTGTCAGCATCCACGAAGGCGATACGGACATTGGAAGGCGTATTATAACATATATGAAAAGTAACGGCATTGCATAGCCGAACAAAACGATATGATTGAAGATTATGACCTGCGCCAATATAAGAACCAAGGCCATTACCGTAAAATTAAACGCGGTCTTTGTCATTGCTGCTTCTTTAACATTGGATCAGTCTCTACTACACGCAATTCATCCTTAAGGTTATTAAACATCACTTGAACTGTGGATAATGTAGAAAAATCAGTCAGTAATCTTATTTTCAAAGTGAAAAAATTCTCATTGTGATCTGTTTTGTCCGGCATGACAATCCCTACAGGTATGCCCTCCGGGAACATACCGGAGTACCCGCTTGTAATTACAGTATCTCCTGGCTGAAATACGGTATGACGTGGAAGCTCTTCCAGAAGCGCATGAGCCGGGTCGCGTCCATCCCATACCAAAGAGCCAAAGCCATCGCTACCTTTAACTTTGCATGACAATCGGAAATGAGGATTCAATAAAGAAATAATACGTGATGTATGGTCACCGACAATATTCACAACGCCAACGACTCCGTTTTGGTCTACAACTCCCATTTCTGGCCTTATACCATCAAGTGCCCCTTTATTGATGGTGATATAGTTATATGGATGGGACACTGAATTATTTATGACATGAGCTATACGTAGGTCAAAATGCCTAAGCGTATCCGCTGCATAGTCAGAAGAATCCAAGCCGGCAGCTTCATTTATTGTCCTAAGACGTTCGCGAAGGGCAATGACCTCCAACTGTAAGTCCGCATTCCGACGATTCAGATCCTCATTTATATCACGTAAAGAGAAATATGATGTGACGTTATTTGTAAAACGGTACACAGAGGCACTGACTTCATTGGCTGAAGTCAAAAATACATGATGCTGATACGGATTGTTCTGGAAGAGCATCCAGCACCCCACCACAACATAAAATACGAATATGAACCACTTGCCGTGGCGCAGTATGAAGTTTAACAGTTCTCGCATTGTGTAAACATCAAACAGCCGGCAATCCTTATTGATATACTGGCTGGCCAATTAGAGGAGTAAGCAATGAAGGATGGTACGGAATGTCCGTACCATCCATATATCTGCTAGCGTATGAGGAATGAGAATTTATCTATATTCTTAAGTGCGACTCCAGTGCCCTTCGCAACTGCCAACAGAGGATCTTCTGCTATATGGAACTGAATTCCAATCTTATCAGTAAGACGTTTGTCAAGTCCACGAAGCAGAGCGCCGCCACCTGCAAGATAGATACCATTGCGCACGATATCGGCATACAATTCCGGAGGAGTCTGCTCAAGTGCACCCAACACTGCAGCTTCGATCTTGGAAATGGATTTTTCTATACAGTGAGAAATCTCCTGGTAGCTTACTGGAACTTCCATCGGGAGGGCAGTCATCATATTCGGGCCATGAACTATATAATCCTCTGGCGGATTCTCCAGCTCTGTAAGGGCAGACCCTACATTCATCTTTATAAGTTCTGCAGTACGCTCTCCCACCTTAACATTATGTGCACGACGCATGTGGTTCTGTATATCATCTGTAAGGTCATCACCTGCAATCTGTATACTTTTGTTGGATACTATACCTCCCAACGAAATTACAGCGATTTCAGTAGTTCCGCCGCCTATATCAACAATCATGTTTCCTTCTGGAGCTTCGACATCTAGGCCTATACCCAACGCCGCAGCCATAGGTTCATATATCATATATACGTCACGACCATCAGCGTGCTCCGATGAATCGCGTACGGCACGGATTTCAACTTCTGTAGAACCTGAAGGTATACCCACAACCATCCTAAGTGAAGGTGAAAACCAACTACTCTTACTTGATGCCTTCTTCACAAGGCCACGGATCATGAGCTCAGCAGCGTTAAAATCCGCTATCACACCTTTACGTAGAGGGCGGACAGTGCGTATACGCTCATTTTCCTTACCCTGCATCTGCTGGGCTTCCTTACCTACAGCAATAAGTTTATCTGTACGTTTGTCCAAGGCAACGATTGACGGTTCATCAATGACGATCTTATCGTTGTGTATGATGATAGTGTTGGCCGTGCCAAGATCTATCGCAATTTCTTTGGTTAGGGAGAAAAGTTTCATGCCCCGTAATAAAATTTAAAAGATTCTTATATTGTACAACAAGTGTTCCACCCCGTCAGTGAGGCGTGGAACACTGCCCGTTTATAATTAATGTTTAAAGTGCCGGAATCCTGTCATTACCATTGCAATGCCATTTGCATTACAATACTCAACCGAATCCGTATCACGTATTGACCCGCCTGGTTGTATTACAGCATCAATGCCAGCCGCATGAGCTATTTCCACACAATCAGCAAACGGGAAAAACGCATCGGATGCCATGACAGCTCCATTAAGGTCAAAACCGAATGACTGCGCCTTTGCAATGGCCTGGCGGAGCGCATCAACGCGCGATGTCTGCCCAACTCCACTTGCCAGCAACTGACCATTCTTCGCTAAAACGATTGCGTTGCTTTTTGAATGCTTTACAATCTTATTTGCAAATAGAAGGTCATCAACTTGCTCTGGGCGCACAGGAGTTACAGTAGCCAAATGTAAATCATCTGCCGTCTCTACCTTGAGGTCACGTTGCTGGGAAAGCATGCCGTTTAGAGCCGTACGTAAAGAACGGGTTGTGTCAAGAGCCCTTTTCTGTACAAGGATTATACGGTTTTTCTTTTGCTGCAATATAGCCAATGCATCATCTGTATATGCGGGAGCAATTATGACTTCAAAGAATATTTTTCCGACTTCTTCTGCCGTATCAGCATCAATCTCTGTATTTGCGACAAGTACGCCTCCAAAGGCGGAAACAGGGTCTCCGGCCAGGGCATCGCACCATGCCTCACGGATTGTAGGACGAGAGGCCAAGCCACATGCATTATTATGCTTTATTACAGCAAACGTAGGCACATTCGCAGGAAAATCTGCAATCATGCTTACTGCTGCGTCAATATCCAACAAGTTATTATACGAAATCTCCTTTCCATGAAGTTGCTGGAACATATCATCAATATTCCCATAGAATCGGGCGTCCTGATGAGGGTTCTCACCATATCGCAGCACACGTGAATGATCAATTGCGACACGTAAAGCAGACTGCTGGTCTCCATCAAAATAATTGAATATCGCCGAATCGTAGGCAGAAGATACACCAAACGCCTCTTTTGCTAAAAGACGGCGGTCTTCTAAGGATGTCATAGCTGAGCCATGGCTATCAATCATTCCAGCCAATAATGAATATTGTGCCTTTGAAGCGACAATAGCGACATCTTTGAAATTTTTAGCTGCCGCACGGATAAGTGATATACCACCTATATCTATCTTTTCAATAATGTCAGCCTCTGGTGCGCCAGACGCCACTGTGGCTTCAAACGGATAGAGGTCAACAATTACAAGGTCTATATCAGGAATTTCATATTTGGAAACCTGCTCGCGGTCAGTTTCATTATCCCTGCGGGATAAAATACCACCGAACACTTTTGGATGCAAGGTCTTGACCCTTCCTCCAAGGATTGACGGATAACCGGTAAGATCTTCGACAGCGTCACATTGGTAGCCCAAAGACTCTATAAACTGACGGGTACCCCCTGTGGACAAGAACTTAACGCCCGATGCTGCAAGGGCATTGATGATGTGGTCAAGGCCGTCCTTATGGAATACTGAAACCAGGGCGGTGCGGATAGGTTTAATGTCTGACGTCATATTTAGATGATTTGCTAGCTATAGGTAAATCTATTTGTATCTTTAAATAAATTAAGATGCAAATTTAGCAAATTTCACATGACTATCATATATGTTTTCTGTTATTTTTTCTTTAGCAATCAAATATGCCTGTTATTATTTGCCGCCGGCAAGAATCGAAACAGCAAAATCAAGCATTGTGTCCCGGCCGTCAAGAGCAGCCAAAGGATCAAGCCCTACAGCACACCCTTCAGAAGGGCTGATGCCGAACTCTGTAGTATTGCCCATGCAGTCCAGAATAGAACATGCCGAAAACCTTACGCCCCATCCACATGGTATTTCTGATGAGAACGGCATCCCACTGCCTCCGCCTGTTGTTGCCCCGACTATATAGACGTCGGGCACATATTTCATGATTGATACGAAATTATTTGCAGCACTGAACGTGCTACGGTTAGTGAGAACCACAACGGGCTTACGCCACAACAGATGTCCACCACCTGCAGGCTCATAATAATATGCGTATGGCTTTGAGAAATCGCCATGGCCAGGACCTGTCTTATGTGATATGTATCCTGCAAGTGTCCTTTCACGTATAAATCTTGCAGCCAATGCCTCCACATTGGTCATGTCTCCGCCGCCGTTGTCGCGTATATCAATAATAATCCCGTTGCACACAATCATATGTGCAAGAATATGATCTACATTTCCTTCCCCCAAAGCTACAGAGAATGATGGATAGCGAAAATACCCTATGTTCTCAGGCAGGATGCCATATGTTGCTGCCCCCACATGGTTCAGACGGAAATTGAAGTAATACTGTTCCACCAGACGCTCATTGTAATCCTGTGGATAATCGCTCCACCATTTGGTGTAATAAGATGTGTTGAAAGCTGAAGATAAATTGGTGTGTCCATCGCGTAATTCATCCAACATCGCCGCACAAACAGCAAACAACTGACGCTGCGTCATCTCTGGCACTATCTGAGGACGGTATTTGGCATATACAGCATCCCAATTAACACCTTTTTCCTCAAAAAAGCAATAATGCTCATCAAGTATCGTCCAAAGGGCGTCAAAATTGCCTTCCGGGTCATCCGCCCAATCCTGGATATCATGACAAGATACAGAAAACAATAATATCGGCAACAAAACCGCAATCCGCAAAAGTTTCATATGTAATATTTCTTTTAATAAAGAGCAGAAACCATCTTTGCCTCAGGAGACAGTTTCCGTCCCGGTGAAACAGAAATCCATTCCCCGCCTAGCCCGAACACAAAGGAATGTGACAATATACGTGATGTTATATGATTGACCTCTGTTGACAGGACATTACAGCGATAGCCTACGGACACGACTGTATTTCCGAAATGAATATCAGCACATGCAAGATTGTTCCATCGGAAATAGTTACCCCACCATGCCCAATGTGCCAATCCTGAATGATTGCCCAAATATATTTCATAATACAATTCTCCATAATCCGGTGAAAAGAAACATCCGGTCAAGGGTACAGATGTAACATATCTTAAATCAACCATCTTACCAAATATGTTACCGAAACGATGTGCTATATATCCCCCAGCGTCAACAGTAACAGCGGCCTTTGCTGATGCGGGATTATTTCCGTTACGTGACGCATACAGACAACCAAAATCTGCAGACATACGACCACCGATTCCTGCCATTATTCCGTATGGCATACGCCATCTCCGATACATACCCCAAGAGAAACGCGCGCCAAAATACCACATATCAGCATTGCCCACCATATTTGAGGTCCTATCCAGTTGAAAATTTGCCTTTAGGTTCATGGACCATCTATCAGGATCAAATTCCATGGCCTGCCAACGGTCATAGCCAATACCTGTAGTCCAACCACTATACCTAAGAGGCGTAAGATACGTGTCTACAAGCTCCGAAGAGCCCATCTCAAACGTATAAAATGCGGCAACAGGCCTCATCACCGGCACTAAGTCACATTCATGACCGTCCAGATGATGGCATGGCATAGCCGACTCTACTGCAACCGAAGACAAAAGCAATATAAACCCAGCGATGAATACGCGGCATGCCAACCTGATATTGTACATATGAAAATTATATCAAAACATGCGCTGCTGCCCTGTCAGCTCGTCCCTGACTTCATCGTCAGAGCGATCCGGCTCAATATCACAAACAGCAATATCATTATTATCCGTATTATCCATGCTTTCATCATTAATATCACCCTCATCCAGCCCCTCTACCTGTATTGGCTCGACCTCAGTCACATCAGAAACAGGATATACCGTCAACCTTTTGCCTTTTGCCTTAAACGACTTGACTCCTACAAATTCCATAGCAGCAATAACAATCGGTTCACGCTGGACTACTGCACCTTCTGTCTGCTCAAAATCCACTTTGAACCTCGCTCCAAGTCTGTCGCTAAGCGCTATCAAAGTAGACGCTTCATTGTCTCCAAGAAACCGCTGTTTTTTTGATGACTGTTCAAATGTAAAGCGCTTCAAATAGGGATACCCTTGTTCGGCATCATTAAGTATAGCTGTCCAGACAGTACGCGGACGGTATTTCTCGATGCGCAGGATATTATCCTCATAATGATTCGTGGCGTCAAATGTAGACGTATAATATTCACCGTTAGATAGGACTACCAATACAAGGTCTCCTCCCGAAAATTCGCCCAGCAGTCTGCCACGGCCGTCATAATTGAGACGCAGTACATCCGGATCAAACCAAACCTGGCGTCCACCTAATGTGGATGTACCATGTTCCTTAAGCGAAAGCCTGTGTATAGGATTCTTTGTGACAAGATTTCCCAATGCACCGCGCCCCTTTACAGCAAGTTGACTGAAATCGACATCAAACTGCAGTTTCTTCAAGCGGCTATCTGCCTTGAGTGTAACCCTTACGACCTCTGCCTCTCCATTCGGGTTGGCAGTAAACCACATTACTTTTGTGCCAGATTTCCCTGGAGTAAGATTGTATTCCTTGTCACGGCTGACCCCTGTCACAGCAAAACGTTTCATATAATATGGCGCACCTTTACCATTCTGGTATATGGCATTATATATAGTGCGCTCATCATTTCGTTTGAATACATTTACGTACAGAACGTTCTTTCCTACAGAAAGCTTTCCCTGCACTTTTACGATCTTATAACGGCCATCCTTATAGAATATGATGACATCATCTATCATTGAACAGGAGCAGACCAGCTCAACATTATCATCACGCTTCAAAGCAGTACCAATGAAACCCTCCTCCCGGTTAATGTAAAGCTTCTCATTGGCCTCTGCCACAGTTGCAGCCTGTATGTTATCAAAACTACGTATTACAGTATGACGTGGATATGAATCGCCATATTTATCTTTTAAATGCTGATACCAATTTATCGTATAATCAACCAGATTCTCAAGATTATATGTCAATTCCTTGATGCGTTGGTTGAAAGCTGCAATCTGTTCATCAGCCTCAATGGCATTAAATCGTAGAATGCGCTTCATACGTATTTCAAATAACCGCAATATATCGTCGCGCGTAACAGGGCGAACCAAATTTTCTATATATCCGGCAATACGGTTGTCTACGTGTTCGACCGCAGCATCTATATCAGCAGCTTGTTCATATTCCTTATCCTTGTATATTCTTTTTTCAATGAATATCCTTTCCAGAGACGCAAAAAGCAACTTTTCCCGAACCTCATCTCGCTGTATCTCCAGTTCATGACGCAAAATATCTTTTGTGCGCTCAACACCATGCCGCAATACATCGCTTACACCCAGGAAATGAGGCTTCTCGTCTGAGATAACACAACAATTAGGAGATATGGATACCTCACAATCTGTAAATGCGTATAATGCATCTATGGCTTTGTCCGAAGATGTACCAGGTTGAAGATGCACTAGAATCCTTGCTGTATCTGCAGTATTGTCATCAACTTTCCGTATCTTTATCTTACCCTTCTCATATGCTTCCAAAATGGAATCAATAAGAGTGCCAGTAGTCTTGCCGTATGGAATCTCCGTTATCGCCAAGGTCCTGTTGTCTATTTTCTCAATCTTTGCCCTAACCCGGACACGACCTCCCCTTTCACCGTCATTATACCTTGATACATCAATAAACCCTCCGGTCATGAAATCAGGATACAACTCAAACTCCATGCCGCGTAGATATGATATTGCCGCATCTAGCAATTCATTAAAATTATGTGGAAGTATTTTTGATGACAGACCAACTGCAATACCTTCAGCTCCTTGTGCCAGCAAAAGCGGAAACTTTACAGGCAGGGTAACAGGTTCCTTCTTACGCCCATCATAACTTAATGTCCATTCCGTTACTTTTGGGTTATATAGCGTCTCCAATGCAAATGGCGACAGACGAGCCTCAATATAACGGCCGGCGGCGGCAGAAGCACCCGTCAGGACATTTCCCCAGTTCCCTTGCGTTTCAACCAGAATCTCTTTCTGGCCAAGCTGTACCAAGGCATCATTGATTGAGGCATCACCATGCGGATGATACTGCATCGTGTTGCCCACTATATTGGCAACCTTATTGAACCGACCATCGTCAAGAGTCTGCATTGAATGGAGAATACGGCGCTGTACAGGTTTAAGCCCATCATCAATATGAGGCACAGCACGCTCCAATATCACATATGACGCATATTCAAGATACCAACTACGGTACATCCCACGCAAATGGTGGGTAATTGCATCGTCAAATACAGCATGCGGTTGCGTATCTGTCCCTTCATTTTCTAATGATTCTACCGGAATATTCTCGTCTGTCATCAAATATATCTTTAAGGTAATTCCTAAATAGCGGCACAGCAAACCGGCCCTATGCCGATTGCATTTTCCTCTGCCCCTACAAAGTTAGCAATAAATTCATAGAATGTCAAATTTCCATAAAAAAAGGATAATTATGCTTCTAGGTTAATGACACAGCAAATTTATTCCATACATATGACAGATTAAGTTCCATTTTGGATTTTTTTCGCTAATTTTGCGGCTTAATTATATATTTTCACCAATCATGACACAACAAGTACAACAATTCCTAAACGACAAGAAGTGGGTGCGTTGGAGCGCACTTGTACTTCTAGCCATGGCCATGTTCTTTGGGTATATCTTCATGGACGTGCTATCACCGTTGCAGTCTGCACTACAGATAACCAAAGAATGGACACCTTCGGCTTATGGACATTTTGCCGGTTCAGAGACATTTCTCAATGTATTCGTATTTTTTCTTATAATAGCCGGTATCATACTTGATAAGATGGGAGTACGCTTTACGGCTATACTTTCCGGTACAGTCATGGTAATTGGCGCGGCAATAAATTATTATGCGCTAACAGAATCTTTCGCCAATGGCCCACTACAATCATTTTTCACCAACCATCTTAATTTCACGGGATTTTTGGGAGATATAACCCCATTTTTTGATAAAATGCCTGCATCTGCAAAATTCTCGGCTATAGGTTTCATGATTTTCGGATGCGGTGTGGAAATGGCAGGTATCACTGTTTCCAGAGGCATTGTGAAGTGGTTCGCAGGAAAAGAGATGGCGCTTGCTATGGGTATTGAAATGGCATTGGCCCGTGTAGGTGTGGCCGTAGTATTCATTGGCTCACCGCTAATGGCCCGCGTAGGACAATCTTGGGTAGTAGAACGCTCTGTAGGTTTTGCCGTACTGCTGCTTATAATTGGGTTGATCAGTTTTATCGCCTACTCTTTCATGGATAAAAAACTTGAGAAACAAATAGGCAATACAGAAGAAAAAGATGACCCATTCAAAGTAAGTGACCTTAAACATATCTTCTCCTCCAAAGTCTTCTGGGTAGTAGCAATTTTATGCGTACTTTACTATTCTGCCATTTTCCCATTCCAAAAATATGCCGCCAACATGCTTCAATGCACGCTTGGCATATCAGTCCAGGCCGCAAGCCTCACATTTGCGGTATTCCCCTTAGGCGCAGCAGCAATCACGCCATTCCTAGGCAACTATCTTGACAAAAAAGGCAAAGGGGCTACAATGTTAATCTTCGGCGCACTACTTATGATTGTCTGCCACCTCACATTTGCCATTGGCCTTCCCGCTCTACGTGGCAATGACCTATCAATGACAAATACAGAATCTATTATTTCCGGAACTATAAAAGAAATCAAGGGCGATTCCGACAGCCAGGCTGACCCTATCGTTACAGACGTAGTGTTCCGTCCAGCCCATTTCTATAATCCTGAAATAGCGCAGGCCGTATCGGGCAAAACAGTCGGAGAGACAATAACTATAAATCCACGCGCTGCATTTACTGACCCACAGGATGCCAACAATACAGAAAAGACGGCGGAAGGTATTGTTAATCTATTAAACAATGAAGTAGACTTCAAACACGCACTTAATATCAACAACGATTTCCAACTTACAATCAACCGTATCCAAGAGCCTGCAAACTGGCTTGGCATGACAGTCGCATTCCTAGCCATCATCCTGCTTGGAATTTCATTTTCACTTGTCCCCGCATCATTATGGCCTTCAGTCCCCAAACTTGTTGACGGAAAACTTCTCGGATCCGCATATGCAGTGATATTCTGGATACAGAACATAGGTCTATATGCATTCCCAATGATTATTGGAGGTGTGCTTATGGCTGCGAATCCTGGTGTGAACAATCCGCTCAATTATAATTATACATGGCCAATGCTCCTGTTCGCTTCATTGGGAATACTGGCTTTGATATTTGGACTGATACTTAAAGCGATTGATGCTAAGCGCCACTATGGTCTTGAACTTCCCAACATCAAAGTTGACGATAAAGTCGAGACCGATGGCATGGAATGATAAAAATAAAACAAAAACCCCATAATCATTAACTACCACCATTATGACAAAAATTGGCTCTGTATTGACCCCTGTTCGCCGCAAGGCATTATTGCTAGGCAGTGGCGAATTAGGAAAGGAAGTCGCTATTGAACTAATGCGCTTTGGCGTAGAAGTAGTTGCATGCGACAAATATGCAAATGCCCCAGCCATGCAGGTGGCACACCGATGCCATGTACTCAATATGCTTGATCCTGTTGCCCTGCGCAAGGTAATAGAAGACGAACGTCCCGACCATATCATACCAGAAGTCGAAGCAATTGCAACCCCTACCCTTGTTGAACTTGAAAAAGAGGGGTACAATGTAACTCCGACTGCCAAAGCGGCATGGCTGACAATGAACCGTGAGGGAATCCGTAGACTGGCTGCTGAGACACTAGGATTGCCGACATCACCATACCGTTTTGCTTCCAATATCGAAGAGTTCCATGATGCCATAAAGGCTGTAGGTATCCCATGCGTGGTAAAGCCTATAATGAGTTCTTCCGGACACGGACAAAGTACGATAAAGAGCGAAGAGGATATCGAACGGTCTTGGCAGATAGCACAAGAAGGCGGACGCGCAGGTGCTGGACGCGTCATTGTAGAGGGCTTCGTGGACTTTGATTATGAAATTACCCTGCTTACCGTACGCAGTTGTTCTGGTACAACATTCTGTGAACCGGTTGGACACATACAAGTGAACGGTGACTACAGGTATTCATGGCAGCCGCAACCAATGACATCGACAGCATTGGACCGCGCCCGTGAGATAGCCCGGAAGGTAACCGATGCCTTGGGCGGTTACGGTATATTTGGTGTAGAACTGTTCATAAAGGGAGATGAGGTTATTTTCAGTGAAGTATCCCCACGGCCTCATGATACAGGTATGGTGACAATGATATCGCAAGATAAGAGTGAATTTGCCCTACACGCCCGCGCTTTGCTAGGTTTGCCAGTTCCTGAAATACGATTTTTCGGTCCTTCCGCCTCATTGGCAGTTGTAGTAGAAGGTGATACTGATAAAATCGAATTCGACTGCCTGGAAAAAGTGCTTTCTGAACCGGGTACAGATATGCGTATATTCGGGAAGCCTGAAATAAAAGGACATCGCCGTATGGGTGTAATACTCGCTACAGCAGATACTGTGGACGAAGCCAGAGCCAAGGCTGAACGTGCATATGAGAATCTCAAAGTAACAGTTTTAGACCGATAACATCCTAAATCAAATAATGAGAATACGGGGCTATGCAAAATCCATGTATAGCCCCGTTTATTTAATCAACAAGACATGCGGTCAAATCAGACCATGATCCCTAAATGAATAGTATCCTGAATGTGATATTATAATATGGTCCAAAACCGATATGTCAAAAAACTTTGCCGCATCGGACACCTTTTGAGTCAGAGACTGGTCTTCCATACTAGGGCTTAGATTCCCCGATGGATGATTATGGACAAGTATAATTGATGCAGCGGACTTCTCTAATGCAAATCGCATGATTATACGCACATCTACAACAGTAGCAGCCATGCCGCCTTTGCTTAACTGATATTCATATATAACCTCATTGGAACGCGAAAGATACAATACCCAAAATTCTTCATGGCGCAACCACTGCATACGTGCCGATATACGCCGATATATGTCCTCAGCACTTTTTATAGGCTTACGATCGATGGCCGCAGCATCGGCAGCGGCCCTTATACCAAGCTGTAATGCAGCCAATAATGTAATGGCTTTAGCCGGACCTATACCTTTATATCTCGCAACGATATCATTAACACCCATAGACACCAGCTTTGACATGTGATAATCGCAGTCTCGCAGTATATCGCCGCTAAGTTCAAGGACCGATTTCTCCCTTGTTCCTGTAGCAAATATTATAGCCAGCAGCTCAGCATCTGTGAGCCTGTCAAAGCCCTGCGATAAAGCTTTCTCCCGAGGACGGTCGTTTGCATCCATTTCCGATATCAATTTACCGCGGGAAACTGAATCTCTCATATTCAAGACCTCTGAAGTGAATAATTTTTAGCCCTTGATTGGCCTGACGCCTATTCCTGGACGATCCTCGGGTATAGAGATTTTACCATCAATGATTTTGGCTCCATCAAAAATATCATTGGATATGAGCAGATTCCCATCAAGGTCAGC